>DASZWE010000487.1:0-3152 GCA_035546735.1 Puia sp. | reverse complement strand
AATGAACGATGCGCGCCTTGCCGCCCCAGTTGTTGTGCACGCCTCGTATATAGGCGACAAACATATGGTAAATCCCGTTATCGAAAAAAATGTCGGGAGCCCAGAACGTATTCACCCCCTCTTCGAACTCCAGCCTGGGGGCGCCATGATAGGTCCAGGACTGTCCGTGATCGTCCGTGACCGCCACTCCGATGGCGGTGCCATAGCACCAGCCGACATTCGCCACCTGTACATTGGCACGCCGCTGAGTATAGAACATCCACCATTGCTTTTTTTCCCTGTTGTAAACCACTACCGGATCGGCAGCGCCATCATATATCGGATCGCGGAAAAGGGGAGCGGGGGCCTTGTGGATTGGCTGCGCGTACCCTCCTGTTTGCAGCAGGGTTAAAAAGGACAGCGCCATGACAAGCTTCTTCATAAACGTTTACATTGCATCCGTTGGCAACTTACCGCGGGAAAATCACCCCATCTGTCCAATTCCGATCATTTTCTAGTCGATTTGTTTCAATTTTTATGCAAAAAATTGCACGGTTGCCGGTTTTCCTATCTTGCATGACCAAAACGAAGCAAAAACCATATGAAGTTCCGTCTCCTCTTACGGCCGTTTGCCAGGAGCTGCTGGAAGCAGTTCGTCAGAAAGACAGACATTAACACTTTACTTTTTGCATTGCTTGCCTCCCCGGCATGGTCCCAGCCAGGCGCGGCACAGAACAAGACCCTCTTCCAATTGCTCCCTCCTACCCGCACGGGGATCACCTTTACCAATAAGATCTTCGAAAGCGATTCGCTCAATATCCTCAACCAGGCCAATATCTACAACGGCGGTGGCGTGGGCATCGGCGACTTCAACCACGACGGGCTGCAGGACGTCTTCTTATCCGGCAATATGGTCTCCAGCAAGCTGTACCTGAACAAAGGTCATATGAAGTTCGAAGACATCACGGACCGGGCCGGCGTCACAGGAGAAGGCCATTGGTGCACCGGCGTCTCCGTCGTGGATATCAATGGAGATGGCTGGCTGGACATCTATGTATCCGCCAGCTTCCGGAAAGACGCCCGTCTGCGGACCAATCTGCTGTATATCAACCAGGGGGTGGACAAGAACGGCATCCCTACCTTTAAGGAGTCCGCCGTTGCCTATGGTATTGCCGATACGGGCTTTAGCACCCAGGGCGTATTCTTCGACTACGACCACGATGGCGACCTGGACCTTTACCTCGTAACAAACCAGATCAACGATCCCAGGACGCCGATCCGCTTCCGGCCCAAGCTGACGGATGGCAGCGCATTGAACAATGACAGGCTCTATCGCAATAATGGCAACGGCACTTTTACCAATGTCACCAAAGAGGCCGGTATCCGGATAGAAGGATGGGGACACGCAGGGTGCATCTCCGACTTCAATGGAGATGGCTGGCCCGATATATATGTAGCCGATGATTTCGTGTCCAATGACCTTCTCTATATCAATAACCATGATGGAACATTTACCGACAGGCTGGGAGAATATTTTCATCACACGGGCTGGAACGCCATGGGCACGGATGTAGTGGATATCAACAACGACGGACTGCCTGACATCGTCTCGATGGAGATGCTACCCGAGACCAACCTTCGTAAAAAGAGAATGCTGGCCGGTAATGAGTATTACAACTATTTCAACAGCCATCGCTTCGGCTATACGCACCAGTATGTTCGCAATGTGCTGCAGCTCAACAGGGGCCTGTCGCCGGATGGTCATCCCGTCTTTAGCGAAGTAGGGTTCATGGCGGGCATGTACGAGACGGACTGGAGCTGGGACCCGCTCGTAGCAGACTTCGACAACGACGGCTACCGGGACCTCGTGGTTACCAACGGCCTCCCCCGCGACGTCACCGACCTCGACTACGTCACCTATAATAATGGACAGGGGGGATATGGGCATTATAATCTCAAGATGGTGGACTCTCTGCCCATCGTAAGGCTACCGGGTTATTCCTTTAAGAACAATGGAGGCTTTACCTTCACCAATACCAGCGTGGATTGGGGCTTTACGCATCCCAGCTTCTCCAACGGGGGCGCTTATGCGGACCTGGATAATGACGGCGACCTGGACCTGGTGATCAACAATATAAATGAAACGGCCTTTGTCTATGAGAATACGCTCAACACACCCGGTCATGCTGTAAAAAGCCATTGGTTGAGCGCCGGCTTCACCGGTGAGGGGCAAAACCGCGATGGCATCGGCGCCTCCCTGCGGGTGTATTATGATCACGGACAGCAACAGTTTTATGAACACCAGCCCTGCCGCGGCTATATGTCCACCGACGACTACCGTGCGCATTTTGGATTGGGCGCGGTTACGCACATCGACAGCATGCGGGTACGCTGGCCGGATGGCAGGACACAGCTGTTAAAGGATATATCCGTGGATCAGCACATCACCCTGTCCTATCGGGATGCGGCGGACTATATCGCGCCCTATGATTATGACGGCTCCTCTCCGCTCTTTAAGAACGTTGCCGACAACTATGGCATCCATTTCAAACCACAGGAAAAGGATGTCATCGACTACAATATCCAGCCGGCCATTCCCCACAAGCTGAGTCAGTATGGTCCCGGCATTGCCGTGGGCGACGTGGATAAGAATGGATACGAGGATTTCTACGTGGGAGGCGCCGCGGGTCATAAAGGCATGTTCTTTATGCAGGATGAGAAAGGGAATTTCACCATCGACAGCACCCGCATGCCCCTGGATGAAGGCCATCCCGGCGAGGACATGGGCGTTCTGTTCTTCGATGCGGATGGGGATGGGGATCTCGACCTTTATGTTGTCAGCGGCAGCTATGAGCTGGCGCCCGGCAGTCCCGCCAGCCAGGACATACTTTATTTCAATGACGGACAGGGCCGGTTCACACCTCACTATGATGCGCTGCCAAAAATGTTTTCGAATGGCAGCTGTGTGCGGGCCGCAGACATGGACGGGGATGGGGACCTCGACCTCTTTGTGGCGGGGCGCGTGACCTCGGGCGCCTATCCTACCCCACCGCAGTCTTTTCTGCTGGAGAATCACTCCGGCAGCTTCTTCGACGTGACAAAAAGATGGTGCCCCGGGCTGCAGGACATCGGTATGGTCACGGACGCCCTCTGGTCCGACTTCGACGGGGATG
>DASZWE010000486.1:0-5525 GCA_035546735.1 Puia sp. | reverse complement strand
GATATTAAAGCTATTATAGCTTTTATAAAGGCCAGCCAGCGGGGCGACATCGAGTCTTCCTCATCCCGCAAATCACAGCAAATGTTCCATTTCCTGGGCGCCCTGGACCATATAACCTTTACCAGCGGCAGCTACCAGAATGGAGTGATCGAATCTTATTTTGAAATATCGATGACAGACACGTCGGAGAACAGTTTGCGCAGCCTGTTCAAATTAATTCACGGATAGAGGCATCCCCTCGAACCAACTCGATAGCCCGGTCGAAAGGCCGGGCTTTTCTTATGCATATCCATATTTCCGCTTGAACTCCTCCAGCTCTCTTTCATTCAGCATCCTGAGCATATAGGTGCGTCTGTTACGATTGCGCTCGACAAAGGGAATATGTAGTTGATAAAAGGCGTCAAAAACACCTGCCAGTTGCTGTACATGTTGCTGTCCGGACAGATAAAACCCGCATTTGACCACAGCCCCACCCGATTCAAATTGCAGGTCGTTGGTCATCCCGTCCGAATTGCTGCCCGACACCATCGCACCGTCATTGACATACAGGCCGTCATACGCCTCCACATTGAAATCCATGTTCTGCACCATCTTCATAGGATAAAATATATCCCCCACTTTAATACCTGCTGTGCTGACGGCCAGCTCCTCTTCGGAAAAGCCATAGTTACGGACATCGCCTCTTGCAACGACGGCGCCAATGACCACCACACCGATACCCGTCCCGAAAACATAAGGAATATAACCGTTGAACGCGGGAATGAAGACCAGCAATAAAGAAGCTGCGGCAATAAACAGACCCGCATAAGCGATATAAGCCCTTTTGTTCCTGCGGGAAATAACAATTTTAGTGCGGAACTCCATAGTCATGTAAGATTTGATACAAAAGGAATAAGCTCTTGCTGAAAGCGCTGGAATAACAACCCCAATTGTTGCACATGCTGCGCATTATGGAGGTAAAATCTGCATTCCTCCGCTTGCCCCATATACTCAAACCGCAAATAATTTTCCATGCCATCCGACTCGGTGCTCACAATAGCACGGTCCGGAACATACATGCCAGCATATCCCTTTATGTTAAAATCGATATTTTGCACCTGCCCCATTGGAAAGAACCTGCCCCCTATTCGGATCCCTTCGCTGCTCACCACCAGTACGATTATATTCGATACCTCGATATCTGTCAGGTCAGCCTTTGCCAGAATAACTCCTACCAAAAAAATAAGCACGGCCGCCCCAAAGGTCCACATGGCATATTTTTCATACCCATCCACCATCGCCAGAAAAACAGCCGCTACCAGCAGGATCGCTCCGATGGCGGAGATCCTGGCTTTGGGGTTCTTTTTGTCTTGTACGGTAGGTGCCTGAAATTCCATAGACGGGGTTTATAGTACACTAACGTCCGGACCCTCCCCTAACGTATGCCATCACAGCTTCTCATACACCACGGCCGCCCCCTGCCCTACCCCCACACACATCGTTGCCAGCGCATACCGGACGTCCCGTCTCTTCATCTCATGCAACAAGGTCGTGGAGATACGTACCCCGCTACAACCCAGCGGGTGACCGATAGCAATCGATCCGCCATTGACATTCACTTTTGTCGTATCCAATCCCAGATCACGTATACAGGCCAGCGCCTGTACGGCAAAAGCCTCATTCAATTCCACCAGGTCCAGGTCTTTTACCGTCAACCCCGCCCGCTGTAACGCCTTTTGCGTAGCTGGTACGGGACCAATACCCATGATCGCCGGATCTACCCCCGCCACGGCCATGCTGACGACACGGGCCACGGGTTTGAGCTTATATTTCTTTACGGCCTCTTCGCTGGCCAGCAACATCGCCGCCGCACCGTCATTGATTCCCGCCGCATTGCCTGCCGTCACCGTACCATCCTTTGCAAAGGCAGGCCGCAACGCCGCCAGTTTCTCCATGGAAGTATGCCGCGGTTGCTCATCCTTCTCGAAAAATATCTTCTCATCCTTCCCCCCCAACACTTCCACCGGCGCTATCTCATCCGACCATTTGCCCGCCGCCAGCGCCGCAAAATATTTCTCCTGGGAAGCCAGCCCAAAGACATCCTGTTCCTCCCTGCCGATCTTCCATCGCCTGGCGACATTCTCTGCCGTCTCGCCCATGGAATATGGATAGTATCGATCCGCCAGCTTCTTATTGGTAAATCTCCACCCAATGGTGGAGTCGAATATCTCCGCATTTCTATTGAAGGCGTGAGAGGATTTTCCCATCACAAAAGGCGCCCTCGTCATGCTTTCAACCCCTCCGGCAATATACAGCTCCCCTTCCCCACACATAAGCGCACGGGCGGCATCCATAATGGCCTGCAATCCTGACGCGCAAAGCCTGTTCACCGTATTGCCTGCCACCGACACGGGAAGCCCCGCCAGAAGGGCCGCCATACGGGCCACATTCCGATTATCCTCTCCCGCCTGGTTTGCATCCCCCGCGATAAGATCTTCGATGGCGGCAGGATCGATACCCGCCTGGCGCGCCAACAGCTGCCTCACCACATGCGCCAGCAGGTCGTCCGGACGGATAGAGCTAAGACCACCTCCATATTTCCCAATAGGGGTACGGACGGCGTCGACGATATATACTTTGTTCATAGATAGTATTTTAAACTCAGCCGCCGCAAGTTAAGGTTTTCCCCTATCTGTGTAATTCTTTCCACTTCCCCACTATCCGGAGCCACCTAACAGCGTCATAATCAAAGATTTTTGGCTGGCATTATTTTTTTCATAGTACATCAGTAAAAAGACCAACTATGATCCGTAAATCCAACTCAAATCAGCTCCATCGATACGACCACCTCATTCCTCCTATGAAAAAAGCCCTGAAGTTCACGGCCCGGGTCACCTGGTTTTTGATGAAGACGCTCGTCAAAACAGCTTTTTATCTTCCGACCCTTATGAGCCGGACGCAAGAGCATGATACCCCGGCATCCACGCCCAAACCTCCCCGCATGCCTTCGCCCGCTACGGCATTCCCCGCGCCCTGACCGGCCTGGCCTGAAAAGACTCTCTCCTTCGGATCAGCCGGCTCCCGGCGGCCATTTAATGGCTATATCTGTATGTTGTATATTGATAAACAATGCCAGGAGCAAGGGCAGCAATGAAACTATCTTTAGCCGGAAAGAATACAGCCAGAAAGCTATCAGTATCATCAGCATGACATCCAATGGATAAAAATGATCAGCGCTATTAACACCCACCGCCACAATATTGAAGGAAAACAATATTCTTATTACCCACCCGAGGGCCTGATTATCGTAAAAAAGAAATTTCATGGCAGCCGATTTATCCCGCCAAATATAGCAATGCAGGCCAGTAAATGGCGCCGCCATGAATTTTAAAAAATAGTTGCCCAGAAATTTGACTCTCCCCTTACGTCATAGCCTATGTTTGCATAGCATTATTTCGTCGACGGCCCCGCTCAATACGGCGGCGCCGTATTCGGCCCTGACAGCCACTTGCCTATTCTTTTGTCGAGGCGCTGTGCTGAATCCAGGTGCTGTTGCAACATGGCCACATTCTTCTGTGCAAAAGCCCTGATATCGGGGTCATTTGCGTTCTTGGCCGCCTTCTCAAACTCTCCGATGTCCTCTTTATGATCCTTGACCATCAGCTTGATATAGCTGCGGTCAAATTCCAGCCCATGCTTCTTCATCAGGTCGTCCCGCTCCTTTTTCTGATCATTGGAGACGGAGTCCGGCAGCACGATACGTTTGTCCAGGGCCAATGACCGCAATGTATCGCCGCCACTTCCATGGTCCCGCACCATCATCGTCCCAAATTCCTGTACACCTTTATGGGCTGCCTGGATCATTGCCATCTTGCCCAACTGAACCTCCAGCATACCGCCGCTGTATGCCTTCACGAGGAAATCCGCATCCTGCCTGGAGGGCACGGCCGTCGACGAATCGGTAATGGATTTTTGCTTTTCAAGACTGTCTGTATTGGCTTTGTTCTCTTTTTCAGCCTGTTTTACGCTGTCTGTACCGGAGTTATTATGACAGCCGGCAGCGACCAGGAAAATCAATCCCAGCCCCAGACCGGACAGACATATGTTTTTCATCCGGACATAATGTTTTTTACCTCGAAACCATGATGTCTTTTCAACGGCCTCGGTGAGTGCTTCGCAGTTCAATGGTCGGATGGAGCCTCGCAGCTCATTGCCCTGTATGTCCAATTTTGTTATGCTCGGGTTCATCAGCTTTTAGATAGCTGGCTTCAAAAGACATACCATGTCCTCCCGGGCCTGGCACAAGCTTTTCTGCCGGTAGATCGGCCTTCCCCGTATCAGGCTGTTTGTTTTTGCTTATTTCTTTCAACAAAGAGATCATAATGGATTTGCAGTCGCATCCAGTACTCGGCAGGAATATTCAACAACTTCTCCAACTTTAAGGCTGTTGCAGCACTGACATGTCTTTTACCATGAAGCAGCTCGCTCAAATGCCCGGGCTTTATGCTTAGCAGGGCAGCAAAGGCAGTTTTTTTAATCTCGCGGGCCTCCAGCTCATCCAGCAGAACTTCTCCGGGATGTAGGGCGACATCCGTCTGGATCTCCTTACCCCGCGAGGTCAGCACCCTATGATTATTTTGCATATGAATGTGGAGTTACTGATAATGATTCGTTAGATCATGTATGGTGATGATCTCAGCGATTGTCAAAATATCATCTTTATTCAGGGCCAGGATCAGTCTATAACTATAGTCTACTCTTACGGAATAAAAACCTTTCAGATCACCCTTTAGTGCCTCGAAATTCAACCCACGCTGTGCCTTTATTTCCTTCAGGCTGTCGGCATATTTCAGCTTTAGAACAGTCTTCTTGAACTTGAGGATGACAGCACTGCTATACCTCGGCTTACCGGCCACAGGCCTGGCCTCAAAGATCCTTTCCAGGTATGCATTCTTGAATTGTACCAGCATCGAACAAAGGTCTGATGCAAAAGAAACACGCCTGGACAAAACCTTTTACCAAAAATAGGTAAATTTTTTCATTTCCCAAAATTTGGTAAATTTTCGAAGAATAGCAGCTTTACCGTATCCTTGCTATCTATCTGCTCACTGTAATTGACAAGAGTCTCCTTCATTACAAACAGCAACACTTATTAGTAGACTAGGATAATGCCTAGTTCCTTATCGCTTCGTCCGTCTTTTGCTCTGCCCGCTCGTATTCCTTCAGCAGGCGCTGCAATGGCCCTGTTCCCGGCAGATGCCTCTTTTGATATTGCCCGATGACGACCGCCGTCCTGGTCAGTTTGAGCATGGTATGGAGGTCTTCCACGGTTAGTTCTTTCTCATCGATGCTGGTCAGCAACGCATGGTGATTCGCCGTCAATACCCGATAGGCCGTATCGCTGGCCGAGATCAATTGTTCCATCATCCTGCGAAGGACAGAATCCTTCATACTTTTAATATGCTCCATGGCAGAGAAGTAATAGGCCCTGTTCTTGGAGTCATAGCTGGCAAAGGATTTGATCGAGTCGCTATAATGTTCTGGCA
>DASZWE010000485.1:0-14797 GCA_035546735.1 Puia sp. | reverse complement strand
AGGCCAGCAGTGGGGTGATGAGCACGGCATCGAAGCCGACGCCTACAACATCGACAGGGCCGAAGTGATCAAAGGCCCCGCCAGCCTCCTCTACGGCTCCGACGCATTGGCGGGGGTCGTCAGCCTCTTCCCCTTTCTACCCTCCGAAAAGGACAGCCGGCTGCACGGGCGGGTGCTCAGCGAATACCAGCACAACAACGGGCTCATCGGCACCGGCCTCCGTCTTTATTATTCAGGCCCGCAATGGCTATGGGTGGCCCGCGGCTCCTGGCGCCAGGCCCGCAACTATACCAACAGCATCGACGGCCGTGTATACAACACCGGCTTCTCGGAAAAAAATCTTTCTTTCACGGCAGGCCGCACTTTCAGGAGCGGCTATATACACCTCAATGGCACTTTGTATGACGATCTCCAGGGCATACCCGACGGCAGCAGGGACTCCGCTACCCGCCAGTTTACCATGCAGGTCAAAGAAGGCGCCGACGACGATCTCAAACACCGGCCCATCGTCCCGGATGACTTGCTGAATAGCTATACCCTCAGCCCCCTCCATCAGCACATACAGCACCGTCGGCTGTATACAGACCAGCACTATGATCTGGGTGGCGCTACCCTCGACGCTTTTGCAGGATTCCAGCAGAACATCCGCCGGGAATACAGCCATCCCACGATGCCCGCCCAGCCCGGCCTGTATCTCCGCCTGAATACGCTGAACTATGGAATAAAATGGACCTCCGCCTGCCCCTCCCCGCAGACCCTGTCGCCAGGATTGGAATACACCCTCGGCGTCAACGGCATGCTGCAAAACAACAAAAGCCTGAACGCCACCGATCGCCCCATCCCGGACTACAACCTCGCCGACATGGGCGTCTATATTTTCGGCAAATGGAAATATCAGCGCATGACCCTCACCGGCGGGCTGCGGTACGATACCCGCTGGCTCCGCGGCGACACCCTTCACCGGAACTTCACCGGCCTGTCCGCCAGCGCAGGCCTTACCTGGCCGCTGACGGAAAAGATCCACTTGAAAATGAATATCGCACGGGGCTACAGGAGCCCTAACCTCACAGAACTGGCCTCCGACGGCCTCGACCCCGGCGCCCATATCATCTACCTGGGCGATCCGGACTTCCTTCCCGAATTCAGCTTCCAGCAGGACCTGGGCTTCCTGGGCTATTGGGATGGAGTCACCGCCACCATCAGCTTTTTCAATAATTCCATCCAACATTATATTTACCTCCGGCAGCTTACGAACGACGACGGCAGTCCCCTCACCGATGCACAAGGCAACAGGACATTCAAATACCAGCAGTCATCCGCCCGCCTCTATGGCGGAGAAGCTTCCCTGGACATCCATCCAAAAGGGCTCTTTCAATGGAACAACATGCTATCCTTCGTACGCGGCTTCAACGCACAGGGTAACCTGCCCCTTATCCCGCCCTTCCAATGGCTCAGCACCCTCGGTCATGAATGGAAGATCCGGCAAGGCCTGCTCACCAGCCTTTATCCAAAGCTGGGGCTGGAATACAATGCCGCGCAAAACAGGTTCTTTTCCCTCTATCAGACAGAAACATACACCACCTCCTATAACCTCGTCAACATCTCCCTGGAAGCATCCCTCCGATGCCATCCAAAACGAACCGGAGATTCGTCGTCCAAAGGACAAACATTACGCTCTTTCACCTGCCAGTTCCAGGTAAACAACCTCTTTGACCAGGCCTATCAAAGTAACCTCAGCCGCTTGAAATACTTCGAATATTACACCAGCAGCCCCAATGGCCACCTGGGCATATATAACATGGGCCGCAACATTTGCTTTAAGGTCATAGCAGGCTTTTGACCGGCCTTGGCGCACGTTTTGATAATATCTTTACATAAAGAGAAAAGACTATGTCCCTCGCCAGATACAAGCAAAAACGCAGCTTCACAAAAACGCCCGAACCACAGGGCGGCGCTTCCTCCTCGAAATCCCTGCTGTTCGTCGTACAGAAACATGACGCATCCCATCTGCATTATGACTTCCGGCTGGAAATGGAAGGCGTGCTGAAAAGCTGGGCCATCCCAAAAGGCCCTTCCCTGAACCCCGCGGACAAACGCCTGGCCATGATGGTGGAAGACCATCCCTTTGATTATAAGGATTTCGAAGGCATCATTCCCGAAGGCAACTATGGGGCAGGCACGGTCATCGTATGGGACACCGGTACCTACGAGCCGCTGGAACCCAACGACGGTACAAAAAAAGCCCGGAACCACATCCTCCTGAAAGAATTGAAAGCGGGCTCCCTTAAATTCAGAATGCATGGAAAAAAGCTCAAAGGCGAATTTGCGCTGGTCCGCACAAAAGGCAGGGGCGAAAATTCCTGGTTATTGATCAAACACCGGGATAAATACGCCGCCGGGACGCCCATAATAGAAAAGGACAAATCCGTGCTGTCCCGCAAGACCATCGAACAGGTGGCAGCCAATCCCAAATCCCTCCAGTGGATCAGCAATAGGGCACAGAAACCCAAAAAATCAGCGCCCGCCCGTGCACAACGTCCTACCTCAAAAAAAAAAGTTTAGCCGGCAGTAAGCCCCACACCTCCGCCGGCCGGCCAGCCGCATTCCCCCGAAAAGCTTCCCCCATGCTCGCCACCCTGGTCGATAAACCCTTCGACGAACCCGGATGGCTATACGAAGTCAAATGGGACGGCTATCGCGCCCTCTCCTTCCTCCGCCAGGGCGAAATAGAATTACGCTCCCGCAACAACAAATCCTTCGATGAAAAATTCTATCCCGTATTCAACGCCTTAAAAGAATGGAACATCGACGCCGTCCTCGACGGGGAGATCGTAGTCCTCGACGAAAAAGGCCAGTCCGACTTCAGCCGCCTGCAGGAATGGCGTAGCGAGGCAGACGGCCAGCTTTATTACTACCTGTTCGATATTCTTTGGCTGGATGGCCGCGACCTCACACAGCTGCCCCTCACCGAAAGAAGAGATATCCTCCGTTCCATCATGCCCGATAACGATATGCTGCGTATGAGCGAAAACTTCGAAGCCACCGGCACCGAATTCTTCGCCGCCGCCAAAAAAATGGGCCTGGAAGGCATTATTGCGAAAGCATCCGGCAGCACCTACTCCCCCGGCCTGCGCACCCGCGACTGGCTCAAGATCAAAACAGCCCTGCGCCAGGAAGTGGTCATCGGCGGCTACACCCTCAACGAAGGCAGCGATAAGCCCTTTAGCTCCCTGCTGGCAGGCGTCTTCGAAAAAGGGAAGCTGCAATACACCGGCAAAATAGGCACAGGCTTCTCCCGGGAGCTGCAAAAAGAGCTGCTGAAAAAATTCAAACCCCTCATCCGTAAAACTAGCCCCTTCACCATAACGCCCGACATCAATAAACCCTCCCGCTTCCGGCCCGACCCACCCCAGGCCAAGGCGGTCTGGCTGGAGCCTAAGCTGCTCTGCGAGGTCTCTTTTCGGGAAATGACCAGCGATGGCGTCATGCGCCACCCCTCCTTCGAAGGCATGCGGGAAGATAAAAATGCAAAAGAAGTAGTCCGGGAAGAACCCATACCCGCCAAGTCAGCCGTCAGGTCCGCCGAAAAGGCTCCTGCCATCCTCACCCCCACGAAGACCCGCGGCCGCCTCACCCTCCTCAACCCCAAAGACGGATCTCAGGCCCGCACCGTCAACGGACACGAGCTGCACTTCTCCAACCTCGGCAAGGTCTTCTGGCCAAAAGAAGGCTATACCAAACGCGACCTCCTCAACTACTATTACCAGGTGGCGCCCTATATACTCCCCTACCTGAAGGACAGACCACAGTCGCTCAACCGGTTCCCCAACGGCATCACAGGCAAAAGCTTTTACCAGAAAGATGTCACCGCCACCGCTCCCGACTGGGTAAAACAGTTCCCCTATCATACCTCCACCGGAGAAGACAAGAACTTCCTCGTCGTGGAAGACGAAGCCAGCCTCCTCTGGATGGCCAACCTGGGCGCCATCGAAATGAACCCCTGGAACAGCACCATCTACAAACCCGACCTCCCCGACTGGTGTATCATCGACCTGGACCCCACGGAAAAAAATACTTTCGAGCAGGTGATACAAACAGCACGGGTCACAAAGGAGATCATCGACGACCTCAAAGTCCCGGGCTATTGCAAGATCTCCGGCTCCACAGGCATCCATATCTATATCCCCATGGGCGCCAGATACACCTACGACGAATGTCAGCTCTTCGGCAAGCTCATCGCCACCCGCGTACACAACGAACTCCCCGGCTTCACCAGCATCGAAAGACTGACCAACAAAAGAAAAGGCAGGATATACGTGGATTATCTGCAGAACAGACCGAAAGCGACGTTGGCAGCCCCCTACGCCGTACGACCCAAACCGGGCGCCACGGTCAGCATGCCCCTCCATTGGGAAGAAGTAAAAAAAGGATTGAAAATGTCCAGCTTTACCATCGCCAATGCGCTGAACAGGATAAAAAAGGAAGGCGATCTCTTCAAACCCGTGCTGGGCAAAGGCATCGATATGAAGAAGATACTCAGGAAACTGACGCCGGAGGAGTATCCTGCGGCTGCACGATGATATACGCGATCTTGGGATATTCCCGGCGAATATTCTCCTTTATTGCTTCGACCTTGTCCGTCATCACGCCCACGGTCAGCTCCGGCTTGAAAGCCAGCAGCACCACCAGCAGCACTTCATCCGGCGACTCATATATCGAAAATATCCTCGGCGCGCCGACGATGGTTGAGTCTTTCTTTACAATGTCGATAATGGCCTTCTCCGTCTTCTGCGAAATGCCTTCCCCGATCAAAAGGCTCCGGCTCTCCCTGGCCAGCAAGGCGGAAGCCGCCGTAAGAATAACGCCCACCAGCAACGATGCCGTCCCATCCAGGTACGGATTGCCCGTCACATGTCCCGCCACCAGACAAACAAAGACCACTACCAGCCCCAGCAGGGCGGCCCCGTCCTCGAAAAGGACCATGAAGTCCGGCGGATCCTTGCTTCTACGGATAGCCGACCAAAGCGACTCATCCCCCTGCGTCTTTCTGAATTGACGCAAGGCAATCACAAAAGAAGTTCCCTCAAAGACCATCGAACATCCCAGCACGATGTAGTTCCAATGCAGATCCCCCGAAATAGCAGGACTCCGGATATGAACATATCCTTCATAATAGCTCACCCCCGCACCCAGGGCAAAAATGAGAATGGCGACGATAAAAGACCAGAAATACAATTCCCTCCCATATCCGAAAGGATGGTGCTTGTCCCGCTCCTTATTGCTGCTGTAAATGCCATACAATAACAGCAGCTCATTCACCGTGTCCACCAGCGAATGCACCCCTTCCGCGATCATCGCAGAGCTGCCACTGGCGCTCCCGGCAATGAACTTGATCACAGCAATGGCCACATTGGACGCCAGGGCGCTATATATCGATAAATTAGATCTTGCCATAAGGTAGAACTGTCCACACAGTGCGCATTATTTTCCACGGTTATCCTTCTTTTTTACAACGCTGATCTCTCCATTCCTTTCCAAAAAGATTTCCTGCACATCCTCGAAGCTTTCATCGTTGATCCTCATGCGAAGCCCCTCCATCAGGTCCTTATCGCTGATATGGCTTCGTTCCATATTCTTTTCATTCTTCCGGCCATCTACATAGAGCGATATCCGCTCCCCCTTCACAAACCTTCCGACCCGATCGTTATGCACGCTGATCCGCGCCAGCACCCAATGCACCAAAACAAAGGCCAGACAGGCCACGGTCGTGGGTATAAAAGGAGAGGCGCCCACCACGACCCTGCTCAGAATGGAACCCAGCATGATAATGATCACATTGTCAAAAGCAGATTTCTTTCCAAATGTCCTAATGCCCGCTATGCGTATCAGCAGCAGCGTGATAAAAAAGGTCACCACCGCGCGGCTGCTCATCTGCCACCAGGTGAGATCCTTCCCTACCCCAAATAGGATCCTTATCCATTCCATGGTCAGTACTTTACAGCGTTGGAACAAATATTGGCCCGTTTTTTAAACAATAAGTTCATATACCGCTTAAATCAATAAAAAGCATATCTATGGGATGTGTAGATGTCGTAATAGAAACCCCAAGGGGCAGTGCGCAGAAATATGACTACAACCCGGAAACCCACTTCTTCGAGCTAAAGAAGATCTTACCCGCGGGCATGGTTTTTCCATATGATTTCGGGTTCGTACCCGATACCAAAGGAGAAGATGGCGACCCCCTGGATGTCATCGTCATTTCCGAGTTCCATAGCTTCCCCGGCTGCGTGATCAAATGCCGCCTCATCGGAGTCATCAAGGCCGAACAATCGGCAGAAAAAGGAAAAAAGAAAATGATCCGGAATGACAGGTACCTGGCTATTCCCAAACTCTCCAACACATTCGAAAAGATAAAGGATATCGACGATCTGTCGAAAAGCATCGTCAGGGAGATAGAGGATTTCTTCGTCGACTACAACAAGATACAAGGCAAGGAATTCAAAGCGTTGGAAAAGCTGCACGCAGACGATGCAAAAAGAATGATCAAATCACTTTAAAACCCATTAATATGGCTAAGTATTCAAAAGGCGCACAGAAAAAGGTCGAAAAGGCCATGCACGAAAAAAAGAGCGGCGCCCTGAAGAGCGGACGCAGCGGGAAAAAAGTCAAAAGCCGTAAGCAGGCCATCGCCATCGGCCTCTCCGAAGCCCGTAAGGAAGGAGCCAGAGTCCCTAAGAAAAAATCTGCTTCCAAAAAGAAATCAGCCCCCAAAAAGTCCGCCTCAAAAAAGAAGTCCGCGCCAAAGAAAAAATCAGCCTCAAAAAAGAAATCTTCGACCAGAAAAAGATCATCTTCAGGAAAGAGATCATGACATCATGAAAAAGATCCTTCTCTTACTGGATATATTACACAGCCCGACGCCTGTGCTCTCCTCCATCATCGGGATCGCCGGCGCCACCGGCGCCCTGGTGGAGGTCATCTTCCTCCATCGCGTCCATTTCCTCGTCGACATCGTCTATCCCCTGGGCACCGATCTTCCCAGCCTTCAGGCAGACGAAGATGCAGATAAACGGCTGCTGGCCGACAACACCCGGCTGATCAGCGACGCCTTTGACAACGCTAAGATCAAATATCTCATCGCGGGAGATGAACCCGTATCCCTGGACGACCTCCTGATGAACAGCGCCTTCTCCGACCTCATCGTGACGGATGCACGTACCAATATCTCCGATTTTCTTTACGCCCCCTTAAACGTTTCTATGAAAGACCTGCTTTCCGATGCACATTGCCCGCTGTTGCTGTTACGCGAGGACGGCATGCCGCCCGATAAGCTTATTCTCGCCTATGACGGCAGCTATTCCAGTATCTATGCCATCAAACAATTCCGCTACCTCTTTCCCCACCTCGCCTCCCTGCCCGCCTTCCTCGTCACGATCACCGCTAATGAAAAGAAAGGCATTGCACACAGCGACATGCTGAAACATTGGGCGCCTTATCATTTCAAGGACCTGCAGGTGGAAGTATTGCCCGGCCGGCCGGCCGGAACGCTACCCGCTTTTGTCAACCACCACGATGGGAGACCCCTTGTGGTCATGGGAGCCTATGGAAGAAGCTCCATTTCCCGCCTCTTTCATCAGAGCCTGGCCAATGCAGTGCTGGAAAAAACAAGCGCTTCCCTCTTCACCACACACGAATAGCGTACGCCTGCACGGCGGGTTAGGCCGTATATTTCTGATTGATGTAGTGTATAATATGCTTTTTAGAGGCCGTCACCTCATTCATCCCCTCGGCCTCCCGGCCTACCTCTGCCAGCTCCGCATCATGCACGGTATGCTCGAACCACCGGCTGAAATCCTTCCTTCCCAAATGGAACATCCATGTCTCCGCATCGATGCCCTCGGCCAGATGGACAAACATCATCAGATTATTGGCCACCAAATGCTGCCTGTTCTCCGGCCCGGTAAATATGAAACTGTTATAGCTCATATCTCCCATAGCATACTTCTTCTTATGACGCTGCAGCAGCTGGCTGGGCAGCTTGATCTTCGCCTTGTACGGTGGCCGCTTCCGCTCACTTTCCCACACAGCGATCTCATTTTCTCCCAATATCGGCACCCCATCCGGCATGGGTATCTTCAACGCATTGCAATACATTTCAATAGGATAACCCGCATCCTTCCCCAGCGTGATCACCATTCCCACACTGGCTAAGGTAGAAGGATGCAACGCATGGGGAGAAGTGCTGATGATGATAAAATTATTGAGATCACCCGGCAGTCCGTTAGATACAATAGCAGCCGGCGCAGGCATCAGGTGATGCGCCTCATCCAGCAACAGCCAGTGCGGATGACCATACTCCTTCCGCAGCTCATGGAACATGGTGAGAAATCGGGAAAAGAACTGCGGCCTTTCATCCAATGGTACCGCCAACGCGCAGATGACGAGGTTCTGCGCCGGATCCTTCAGCAGCTCCCTTATCTGGTCCATGGGAGGCGTCACATGCTCATCTCCGATGACCACGGCTTCCGGCAATTGCAGATAGTCCCCCTCGGGATCTATCAGACAGAACTGGTAACCCCGCTGAACAAGACTCTCCGTGATGCTGATGGTAAAAGTGGTCTTCCCGCTGCCCGAAGCCCCTGCCAGTAGTATCCCGCTGCGATAAGGACTGATCAAAAAAGGGGCGCCGTCTTCCAGCACCCCCAGCTCCAGGTAATGACGCCGCATTTTTTCGTCCAGTTCCTCCAGATCCGTAGCAATGACCCTCTCCATCAGCTCTATCACCCCCTTGCCATGCCCATTTTCTGTCACCAGGTCGGCCAGTTTCTTTAACCCCGGCAGGGCATTGTTCACCGCCACGGCACATTCCGACGCCTGCAGCAAAGCCCCGTCATTTTCCGCATCCCCGATACCCACGGTATTATGTAGGGACAAATGAAGCTGATGCAGCAATTGCTGAAGACCGGTGGCCTTATTGACCCCCGGCGGCAATATCATGACCGCCCCTTTATTGAAGATCACCTGCCGCTCACTCCCCGATGCCTTGATCACCTCCAGCACGGTATTCTCATGCGGCTCCCAGGTAGCAATGATCACCCTCCCCACCGATATGGGATATACACCCCTCTCTTCCAGGGACCTGACAAAGGCGGGATCGGGCTCCGGCCCTAAAAGCTGCTCCTTCCCCGTAGCCGTCTCATGAATGACAGCGCCATTCTCCGCAACAATGTAGTCGAAGACTTTATAATCAGGGAAAACACTTATGAGGTCCTTCATTTCCCGACCGGTTACGAGAATTTTACGTCGGCCGGTGACCTGGAATTCCTTTAATTTATTCAATACATCCTCTCCGACCCGCCCCTGGTCGGCTAGTGTTCCGTCATAATCCGTTGCCAATAGATGAAATCGCATAAAAAATGTCAAATCTGCTATGGAGATATTAAAAATATTAGTACTTTTATTATACTTAAAAAACTACCTGCGTTTGCGCCCAGACTACCCAAACAAGATTTTTTCCGATCGGCGAAACAGATATTTCCTGCTCATGGAAACCCTGGCAGAACACGCATGCTACACACTAACACAGTAGTTTATTTCACATTAAAACCTTTGCTTTAGTTCCATTTATCAACGGCCCGGTCTGTCTGCTGCCGTCAAAATCCGACCAATGGCATTTGCTCATTTTTCGAACTGCAATATCCGGGCCCCTTCCCTTTTACCTGGAGACTATTGGGCCGGACATCGCTATATTTGCGGGCAGGCTCTGGATGACGTCACACGGACCCGAACGATTGCTATTTTAACCATATAAACCGACGCTGCTTATGCGTATCGTTGTCCTGCTTCTCGTTTCATTGGTCGTGAGCATGCATGCACATGCGCAGGAAACTTTTGAATGCCATGTGAAAGACGCTCCTTTTGCCAGGATCATCGATATCCTCCAGCAACAGACGGGCTGTATCCTATTCTTCCAGGGCCAGGCCGGGACGCCCGATATCAGGATCACAATGGATGAGAAAATGATCTCCGTCAAGCGCTTTTTGAGAAAATACTTAGGCTTACGCTCCTCCGACTATAAAAGGGACGGAAAGACCTTTGTCATAAAGAAGGCCATTACTGCATCCTTCATTGCCAGCCTCACACCCGCGCCCTCTCAGGATAATTCCGCCGGAGCGCAGAAGGTATCCGGGTTCGGGAACGAGACGCTTCCCGGCGTCATCGTAGTTCCTATCAGCAATGGTTATCAACATATCCCAAAGGACAGGGCTACAGGCTCCTTCGGGTTCATCGACCGCGCCCTCATCACCCGCACCATCTCCACCGATGTCATGAGCAGGCTCGAAAACACGATCCCGGGAGTCTCATCCAATCATGGTCAGTCCGCCGCCGGCATACCCATACAAGAGATACCCCAGATACGTGGATTAAGCACCATCTATGCCAATGCCTCCCCTCTCTTCGTACTGGATAATTTCCCCTACGACGGCGATATCAACAATATCAACCCCAACGATATAGACAATATCACGGTCCTGAAAGACGCAGCCGCCGCCTCCATCTGGGGTGTCCGCGCAGGCAATGGGGTCATCGTCATCAACACCCGTAAGGGCAAGCTCAGCGACAGTCTCAGGACCCTCACACCTGTCTTTAGCTACAGCACCTCCGTCACCTGGCAGCCCAGGCCGGATGTATTCAATGTCTCCCGCATGTCCAGCGCCGACTTCATCGATAGGGAAAGAACCCTGTTCAACAATGGATATTATGCCTCTCCCTCGATTACAACTCCGGAGACGCCCGTTGTAGAGGATCTTTCCAGGGTCGCTGCCGGAACCCTCGACCCTAACACAGCCAATAATTTGATTGCCGCCATGAGAAGCCAGGATGTATACCGTGATATGGAGAAATATTTCTACAGGGGCAGCGCCAACCAGCAACATTACCTCCAGGCGTCCGCCGCCACGACCAATGCAGCTTATTACTTCTCGACAGGCTGGGACCATAATTTATCCGATGTCGCTGGCTCGTCCTACGACAGGGTCACCATGCGATTGCACAACGTCCTTAAGATAAGTACACCGCTGACTATCGAGACGGGAATAAGCTTTACTCATACTACTACCCGGGCCAACGGCAATCCGGGCTTTAACTATCAAAGCACACACGGACACGTGGGCTTCTACCCCTATGCCGGGCTGGCCGATGTCCAGGGCAACCCGCGACCAGTGTACCTGGATTATAGCCCCGGCTATCGCGATGACACCCACGACCTCACCTTCCCCGACTGGAGCTATTCGCCGTTAAAGGACATGCAGGCGCGACAGTATATCGACAGGGCGCATGATCTGCTGATCAATGTAGGCGCCCATTATGCCTTCACCCGTTCCCTGAACCTGGAGCTGAAATATCAGTACGAGACGGGCGGATCCAATGGTAACGATCTGCACGATGGTTCTTCCTATTATGCAAGAGACCTTATCAATAGCTTTATACAGGTAGACCCCAATACCAACAGCCTGTCCTTTCCCATTCCTCAAGGCGGCATACTCGATATGGCCACCCAGGAAACGATATCCCACCAGGGAAGAGTACAATTAAATTTTAATCACAACTGGGGCCGTCAGAACAACGTAACCGCCATTGGCGGCTATGAGATAAAAAGCCTGACAAGCACCGTACGGTACGACAGGGAGTATGGATACAATCCCGTCGACGGTTCGTACGTTTCGGGGCTCGATTATGCCGGCAGCTACTCGGCCTATCAGCAGTTTACACCGATGCATATTCCCAGCCCTGCCCCAACAGCACAGCAGGTCGATCATTTCCTTAGCTATTATATCAATGCCTCCTATACACTCCACAATATATACACCCTGTCCGCCAGTGCGCGCGAGGACGCCGCCAACCTCTTTGGAGCAAATACCAACCAGAAAACTAAACCGCTCTGGTCCGCCGGTCTCGCCTGGCAGATCAACCACGAAAGGTTCTATCACATCGACTGGCTGTCCACCCTCAAGCTAAGAGCCACCTACGGCCGCAATGGGAATATCTCCCGGCTGGCCTCCGCTTATACTACCGCTACTTATTCACAAGGCGGCTTCACTGGCACTCCTTATAATGTTGGCTATATACAAGGCCTGTCCAACCCCGATCTCCGCTGGGAGCAGGTAGGCGTGTTCAACCTGGGACTTGACTTCGCCATGGGAAAAACAATTACAGGCTCGTTCGAATATTATCATAAGCATGCCACCGACCTCATGGGAGCCGCCCCGGGCGACCCGACCCTTGGATTGGTCCAGATCCCCGGCATTCCCGGTTATTATTATGCTAACAGCGCCACCATGAATGGATCAGGTATCGACCTGCAACTGGAAGCACATATCCTCGACGGTCAGTCATCCTCGGATTTTAAATGGACATCCAATTTCATATTTAGCAAGACAGTGTCCAAGGTCCGGAAATATCTCCTGACTACCTCCGCCGGTACCAACTACCTGGATCAGCACACCATCAATCCCCATTCCGGACAGCCCATCTATGCCATCAACAGCTTTAAATGGAAAGGACTCGATAATATGGGCGATCCGATGGGTTATTACAATGGCAAGCCCAGCAAGGACTGGACATCTATTATCAACAACACTTCCATCGACAGCATGGTCTACAATGGTCCCTCCCAGCCCACTATTTTTGGGTCGCTGCGGAATACCTTCGAATGGCGTCATTTTTCTCTCTCGTTCAATATCAGCTACAAGCTGGGCTATTATTTCCGCCGGCCTTCCATCAGCTATTCGGACCTCTTTAACCACTGGACAGGCAATGCGGACTATGCCCTTCGCTGGCAGCAGCCGGGAGATGAAGCAAGGACCATCGTCCCCGCCGCAGGCGACCCCAATAATGTTATGAGAGACAGGTTCTATCTCAATTCCAGCGCGCTGGTGGAAAAAGCCGATCACATCCGGCTGGAAGACATCGTCATCACCTATGACCTGGAGAAAAAGGATCATTCCTGGCTGCCCTTCGAGAAGATACGTTTCTACAATTATCTCTCCAACCTTGGGTTGCTTTGGAGGGCTAACAAGTCTGGGATCGATCCCTATTATATAAATATACCAAAAGAGGCCCGTCGCATATCCCTGGGCGTAAATATTAACTTCTAAACCACCGGCATGCGCACACACCACCTGCTATACACGATCTTTCTTCCAACGGTGCTTTTGGCTGCCTGTAAAAAATCCGCCTTTCTCGATACCAAATCAAATAGCTCCATATCCATTCCCACCAGCATCGCCGACTGCCAGGCGCTGATGGATAATGACAATGTCATGAACGGCTATGGCGCCGGCTACCCCAGCCTGGGAGAAATTGGCTCCGACGACTATTATGTGGACAATAATTTTTACTCGCAGTATACCCCTACCGACCAGAACGCAGTCATCTGGGCCGCTGACACCTACACCGGCGGAGAGGTCAATGACTGGGACCTGCCCTATCGTACGGTGCTCTATTCCAATGTAGCTCTGAAGGCTTTAAAGAACTATACCCCGACGGCGGATCAACTGGATTCTTTTAACAATGCCATGGGCAGCGCCTGTTTCTTCCGGGGCTTTGCCTATTTTCAGCTGGCGCAGATCTTTACCAAACCTTATGACGATGGCACGGCCGACACTGATCCGCTGGGTCTTCCGCTCAGAAATACCACCGACATCGACGAAAAATTCACCCGGGATTCCCTGCTGAATACCTATAAACAGATCATCGGCGACCTGTCCGCAGCTATACCCCTGCTCCCCGGCATTCCGGCCTCTATTACCCGCCCTTCACGGGCAGCCGCCTATGCCATGCTGGCCAGGACCTATCTCAGCATGCGTAAATACTCTAACGCGCTGCTTTACGCCGACTCCTGTTTGCAGATCCGGCATGCATTGATGGACTACAACGACGTGATCCCCGGCGGCGCTCTTCCCTTCACACGTACCAATCCCGAAGTGATATTTGGTGCAGTCATGTTTCCCACAGGCCCTTGCGCCATAAACAGAAGCTTTACAGACAGCCTGCTGCTGGCTTCTTACCAGTCCGCTGACATGCGGAAAACACTTTTCTTTAATAGAGATAGATTCATCGGCGTCTATGACGATGACGGCTACATGTTTTGCGGCCTTGCAACGGATGAAATGTACCTGACCAGGGCGGAATGTTATGCACGCACCGGGAATATCGATGCCGCGATGAATGACCTCGATAGCCTCATGATAAAGAGAATGTCTACCGGTGCATTTACTCCTTATACGGCCGCCGATGCCAATGACGCGCTGCAGCAGATCTTGCAGGAAAGGAGAAAGGAATTGCTCTATAGAGGCCTCCGGTGGACCGACCTTCGCCGGCTGAACATGGATGCTTCCACAGCCACTACGCTGACACGCACAGTGGCAGGCACGATCTATACACTTTCTCCCAATAGCCCCCGGTATGTCTATTACATACCGCCAAATGTGCTTGGCTTCAATACGAAGATGCAGCAGAACGACTCGCGATAACCCCACACTGGCCAGGTAGCCCGGATCACTATCACTGTGGGTAAAAATGTGCTGTCACCTCGGTACCCGCTGCATTATAGCCCCATTGACTTTGCGTATAGCCGGTAAATGCCCCGATACAATACCCCCCCATTCCAAGAAAGGAACAGTTGGAAGGATCATACGACAAATACACCAGGGTCCCGGATGTCTGCGGTACACCCGAAGCCGGATCGAGCGGGAACCAGTAATAAGTACCAAATTTCTTCGCATTCTTTGCCTCC
>DASZWE010000484.1:0-4181 GCA_035546735.1 Puia sp. | reverse complement strand
GACGGGTACGGAGGATTTGAAGGGGCTGGTAGCCGACGACAGCAGGTGGGGACATATCGCCAGCGGCAGGAAGCTGCCGTTGGACAAGGCTCCTATCCTGATCGAAGACGATATAGCTTCGCTGGGCGGGAAGCTGCAGCCCGTGGCGGGGAAGCCGTTGGAGTTTACCCTTTCCGGGGTAAAGATGGTGCATGCGGAGAACCTGGTGCTGGAGCCATGGGCGGGTATCCACGATGCACGGTATGAGATGTACTGGATGGCATTGTCCCGGGGGCAATATGGGTCCTATCTCGACTCCCTCTCTGCGATAGAAAAGGAGAACCAGGTCTTGCAGCGTCGTACCATCGACCAGGTAGCGCCGGGTGAACAGCAGCCGGAGGCGGATCATGCCCTGCAGGAACAGCATTCTTTTACGGGTAACTACAGGGATGAGTTCTGGCGCGCAGCCCGGGGCGACGGCTCCTTCAGCTACCAGCTGCACACCGGCGGGGACAAGGGGCTGAGCCTGATGGTGCGGTATTGGGGCGCGGAGGACGGCAAGAGAGCTTTCGATATTTACGTCGATGATAAGCTGGTCACTACGGAAGACCTCGCGGGCAAATGGAACAAGGCTTTGTTCGAGAACGTGGAGTATGTCATTCCCGATGCGCTGCTGGAAGGAAAGGATGCCGTGCGTGTCCGGTTCCAGCCCCGGCCGGGCAATATGACGGGACGGATATTTTATGTGCGGATGCTGAGAAAATAAAGGGAGGCCATCCCTTTTATGCGGGATGGCCTCATTGGATTATTGTGACACCAGCGTCGTTACGCTGGAAGGGGTCAGATTGATGCCAAAGCTGCTTCCGGAAACGGTGAAGCTGTTGGAGGAAAGGTTCGAGCTGCTGTTGGTGAAATATCTATTGAAACCCGTGACGGTGACCCCGCTAAGCGTGAAAGGCTGGTACGTGGTAGCGGAATTCTGGTTGACGATGACTATTACGATCTTCGACCCGCTCTTATAAGCCGTGACATATACACCCGACGCGGGGTTGGCGGTGCAGGAGATCTTGCTGTATCCCGGCCGGACATATCTTGCATACTGGGCGATCACATAACCCAGCTTGGTTATATTGCTGCTTTCGTCGATGGGGCCATACGACCTGCGTATATACCACCACACATAAGCGGCCCAGCCTGCATTCATGCAGTCGTGGATCTCTTTGGCGGCTGTCATGGCGTTGCCCCAGTCATTGCCGCTGACGGATGAATTAGTATAATGCTCCGTCATCCAGACGGATTTGCCGATGCTCCCCAGATTATAAGGCGTAGCACCGTAAATGTGACCGCAGACAAACGAGGTTTTCGATTTGGCGGTGGCGTTACCAAGATATGTGTTGATAAAGGTCTGGTCCATATTGAATGGCTCCGGCGCCATAATGGGTGCGCCGCAGTTGCTGCCCTGTGCGGCTACGAAATTACCGATCTCGGTGGCCGTGCCGTGCATCCAGCCCGATGCGGAATAATTGGGCTCGTTCCAGGGGCTGATGGCGTACACGCCGCCCACAGCGCTGTTGTAGGAGCTCAGGTAGGCTGCGTAGGCCGCATAGGAGCTTGTGTTCAGCGTCAGGCCCGTCATCATCGAAGAAGGCGCATTCCAGGCGGTGGCGACGACTTTGGCGCCATAGCTTTTGGCGGCGTCGATCGTCGGCTTTTCGGCGGCAAACTGGCTGCTGCTGGTGGGGACCATCACACGGAGGATGCTCATGCCTATGCCCGTGGAGGTGGAGAAAGCCAGGGTCCTTTGGGCGCTGGTCAGATCCCCTATCCAAATGGGAATGCTGGCGCCTCCATATCCCTGGATGGTTTGCTGAACGGTGGAGGCATCGATGGCGGCTGTTCCGGTAGTGGCCCGGGGGGCGGTTTCTCCCGAATAGGGCGAGGGAGTTTTGGTACAGGCAGCGGTAAGCAGGCAGATCGTTAGGAAAGTCATCACATGACTTTTGAGGATAATGTTTGGTGACATGGCTAATCGTTATTTTTTTGGTTAATGGATATGTCACGAGGACAGTTCTTAAAGATAGCCGGACGGGGACGCCGTGGAGTGTTCAAATGTTTAAGAGTATAGCACAAATGAGTAAACCGGTGGACAAGAAGGGTGATGAAGTTTGCCAATTGTACCCCGGAAATGTTAGAAACATACCCGTTGGTGAACATTCCAATACCATGATTGACGAATTAGCCTACCCCTTCTTCCAGGGTGGCGGTTTATTTTTGGTCTTTTTTACAGCCTACGGCCAGGCATTACATTAACTATTGCTCTTCAATATGATTATTAGACTTATAGCCTTTTTCTTTCTGATCACCGGTGTGGTAAATGCGCAAACCGTTGTCCGCGACAATAAGCAGGAAGCAAAGATCAGCGCCCTGGTAAAACAAATGACCTTGCAGGAAAAAGTAAGTTTGTTGCATGGGAACTCCAAATTCTATGTTTCCGGGATAAAGCGCCTTGGTATCCCCGAGTGGGCGCTGAGCGACGGGCCGCATGGCGTTCGGGCGGAGATCGACCGGGATGACTGGGGCTATGCCGGATGGACAAATGATTCGGCCACCTGTTTTCCGCCGGGTACTGCCCTGGCAGCGACCTGGGATCCCCAACTGGCCCATGAACAGGGGCTTGTTTTGGGCGAGGAAGCGCGGTACCGTAAAAAAGATATTTTATTGGGTCCCGCCATCAACGTCATCCGTACCCCGCTGTGCGGACGGAATTTCGAGTACATGAGCGAGGATCCCTATCTTATTTCCAGGATGGCCGTCGCCTATATCAAAGCGTTGCAATCAAAAGATGTGGCTGTCAGCGTCAAGCACTGGCTGGCCAATAACCAGGAAGAGCACCGGGATTCCATCGACGTATATATGAGCGAAAGGGCCTTACGCGAGATCTACCTGCCCGGATTCAAGGCATCTGTCATGGAAGGCGGCGCCCTTACCGTGATGGCCGCCTACAACCGATTTCGCGGCGACTGGTGTTCCGAAAATGATTATCTCGACCGGCAGATACTTCGCAAGGAGTTTGGTTTCAAGGGCGTATTGATGACAGACTGGGGCGCCGCGCATTCCACCGTGAAGGCGGCATTGGCCGGCCTGGACCTGGAAATGGGTACGGATAAAAAGGATTACAACCAATGGTATTTTGCCGATGCATTGGTCAGGGCGGTGGAAGAGGGGAAGGTGCCCATGTCCGTGGTGGACGAAAAGGTCTCGAATGTGCTGCGTGTGATGAGCAAGACGAAGATGCTGGATGAGGGAAGCCGGGAAAAAGGGAAGATGAATACGCCGGAACATCAGCGGGCCGCCTATAATTCTGCTGCCGGGGCGGCTGTGCTGTTGCAAAATAACGGGGACCTGCTGCCGCTGCACTTCGATAAGATAAGATCCATTGCCGTCATTGGCGACAATGCGACGCGTAAACATTGTAATGGCGGGCTCAGTTCCGAGATCAAGGCCTTGTATGAAATAACACCCCTCCAGGCCCTGCAGCAAAAGTTCGGGGCGACGGTAAAGATAAATTTTGCACAGGGATACGAAAAGCAGTCTACGTTCAAGGAAGGGAATAACACCGGTCAGTCCGCCGCGGGCAAGATAGACTGGAAGCTGATCGATGAAGCGGTGAAGGCTGCGAAGGAGTCCGAGGTGGCTATTATTTTCGGCGGATTGAACCATGATTTCGATACGGAATCCGCGGATAAGCAAAATATGGACCTGCCCTACGGGCAGGAGGTTCTGATCCGGGAGGTTGCCAAGGCAAACCCAAATACCGTGGTGGTGATCATTGCCGGGAGCCCGGTGGGATTGGCCGGGATCGTTTACCGGGTACCTTCCATCCTATGGTCCTGGTATGGCGGCATGGAGGCGGGCAATGCGGTGGCGGACCTGCTGAGCGGCAAGGTAGATCCTTCGGGTAAGCTCCCTTTCACGCTGCCCGTATCCCTGGACCAGTCGCCCGCACATGCCCTGGGCAATTATCCGGGCAGGGACATGAAGGTAAATTATGAAGAAGATATTTTGGTGGGATACAGGTGGTTTGATACGAAGAAGATCCAGCCGCAATTCCCGTTTGGTTACGGGCTGTCTTATACCCATTTTTCCGTCGGAGAATTTTCAACCGACAAATCCAGCTATGGAAAGGATGAGACCATCCGGGT
>DASZWE010000483.1:0-15650 GCA_035546735.1 Puia sp. | reverse complement strand
TTTCATGATCGGCACCTATGTTTTTATCCGGACGAACTATCTGATCTGTGTGACGCTGATGACGCCCTATGTGCTGTTGTTGTTCCATTTGCTGTTTCCATCTGACTTCAGGGCCATTCTTACGGACAGGGTTATCGATACCGCCATTGGGTCTGCTATCGCCTTTATCGCCAATATCTTTATCATGCCGTCCTGGGAAAGGGAGCAGATCGGCGATCATATGGTGAAGATCATCGAGGCCAATGCCGCTTATTTCAGGGATGTTGCCGGTGCGTTCCTGGGGCGGCCTGTGGGAGTAACGCAGTATAAGCTGTCGCGTAAGAAGGCGTTTGTGGCGTTGGCCAATCTCACGGATGCGTTTGGGAGGATCTTGTCGGAGCCCAGGGGAAGGGGGCAGGATCAGTCGGGGAGGATGCATCAGTTTGTCGTGTCCAATCATATGCTGACGTCGCATATTGCGACTTTAGCTTATTATGTGTCGCCTGCTACGCAGGCTGATACGTTGACCTACGAGCCTGTGGTCGGGGAGATAGCCGCAAGGCTGGAGAATACCACCCGGTGGTTGAAGGGGGAGGTTGCCGTCGGTGAGGACATCACTGTCGCTGTTCCCATTCCTGCCAGGGAGGGTCTTCGAATGCTGAATGACCGGATGAATGAGCTGGTGGAGAGGCGCAGGGCGGAGCTGGACCAGGGCATGACGGAGAGCGCGACGCGGAAGCAGCTGTCGGCGTTCAAGCCTATTGTAGATCAGTTCAATTTTATCGACAAGGTGAGTGTCAATATAGAAAAGCTCAGTAAGGAGCTCGGGGCCGGGGTGAAGGCGTGAACGCGGGAATGCTTTTACGGCGGGTGTCAGGCGAATAGAATTGTCCTATTTCTTGAGAACATTCGTCTTAAAATCGTAATATAACGTTCCAAAAAAGGATTTGGTGATCTGATGTATCAACATGATCTCCTGTGCTGAAAGATATGGACCTGCGAGGGGAATGGTATGGATCCAATTGACGCAGCTTGGCATTTCGGGAATGCCCAGGTCGAATTTGGCATATAAGCTTTGCACGAGCACAAACGGATCGCCAAGATTATAAGATTCCAAACCCAGGACGTGTACATAGACTTCCTTTTTGTGTTTTCTGAAGGCAAGTACGGGTATTTGGTTATTAAGCTTAAAAAAGGTCTCGATCTCAGTATCAGGGATAAGTGTCCAGTTCGCACTGATCTTCTGTCCAACAATCAGATATTCCATGATCTTCATAAGCTTATCATTGGGATTGGGGATGGTAGCGTCGTGGCCGGGCGGCAAAAGGTGTTGTATTTGTAGCATGGTGATAAGGTTAAAGCTGTTTCGGCACCTGGTTATTGGAGCTGTGCAAAATTAGCACGCTGATCGTGATTTTCAGATAAGAAAAACACTTAGTTGATACCCATCGGGGTTCGCAGCATGATATTTCAGCCATTCGACTTTTCGGGTACTGCCTTCTATGATAACATGGGCAACTGACATAATCTGGTCCCGGATTGGATTCAAGCTTAAATGGAAAAAGCAATGCACTTGGAGAAATCAGGCAAAGCTGAACATCCCGACGGCCACGCCGTTGGCAAGCCTAAAATCTTGGGGGAAAGTCAATCCATACTATCCATTCCATAGAGCCAGGGAGATAAGCTGGTATCAGTTGTTGCTGCCCAGCATCTCGCGGATCTTCATGACCAGCTCGGTCTTTGTGATGGGCACGCCCATGATCTTGTTATAGGCTTTGGCATCCACGAAGTATTTGTCGCGTATGATCTTGATCAGCTGACCATTGTTGATCTCCGGGATCAGCACCTGGCGGAAGTTTTTCAGGATCTCGCCCAGGTTCTTCGGGAAGGGCCGAACGTGGCGGAGGTGTGCGTGTGCGACGGCATAGCCTTCGTGCTGGAGTTCGGCTACGGCGCTTTTGATGGCGCCATAGGTGCTGCCCCATCCCAGGACGAGCATTTCGCCTTTTTCCGGGCCGCTGTCCAGCTTTTGGGCGGGGATATGGTCGGCTATCTTTTCTACTTTCTCTTCGCGGATCTTTACCATCAGCTGATGGTTCTCCGGATCATAGCTTACGTTGCCGGTGATGTTTTGCTTTTCGAGACCGCCGATGCGATGTTCCAGGCCTGGCGTTCCGGGGATGGCCCATGGTCTTACCAGCTTTTCGTCCCGGAGGTAGGGTTGGAATTTCTCTTCGCCATGTCCCAGTTCCGTCTTGAATTTTATTTCTATGGGGAGCAGGTCTTCGGTCTTTGGGAATTTCCAGGGTTCGGCGCCATTGGCGATATATCCGTCACTGAGGAAAATGACCGGGGTCATATGCTGTACCGAGATCCTGACTGCCTCGTATACTGCCTCAAAACAATCGCTTGGTGTAGAGGCGGCAACGATGGGCATGGGGCATTCGCCGTTGCGACCGTAGTAAGCCTGGAGCAGATCGCTTTGTTCCGTCTTGGTGGGGAGTCCGGTGGAAGGGCCTCCTCTTTGTACGTCGACGATGAGCAGGGGTATTTCCAGCATGACGGCCAGTCCCATGGCTTCGGCCTTTAAGGCCATGCCGGGTCCCGAGGTGGTGGTGACACCCAGGGCGCCGCCGTAGGCGGCCCCGATGGCGGAAGTGATACCGGCGATCTCGTCCTCTGCCTGGAAGGTGCGTACTCCAAATGCTTTATGACGGCTGAGCTCATGCAAAATGTCCGAGGCGGGGGTGATGGGATAAGAGCCCAGGAACAGGGGCAGTCCGCTGGTCTGGCTGGCGGCGATAAGGCCATAGGCCAGGGCCTGGTTACCCATGATGGACCGGTAGACGCCGGGGGCCATCTTTGCTTTTTCCACGCGGTAGGTGGTGCCAAAGGTCTCCGTCGTATCGCCGAAATTATAGCCGGCCTTCAGGGCTCTGATGTTACTTTCCAGGATCTCCGGCTTTTTCCCAAATTTTTCCTGGAGGAATTTGAGGGTGCTGTCCATATCCCGGTTGTACATCCAATAGAGAAATCCCAGGACGAACATATTCTTGGCCCTGTCCTTTTCCTTGGTGCCCAGGATAATATCCTTCAATGCCTCGCGGGTCATTTTCGTCACATCCATCCGGATGACGTCGTAGCTTTCAAGGCTATTGTCTTCCAATGGATTGACACCATCGGGATAATTGGCCAGACGGAGGTTTTTCGTATCGAAGCCTTCTGTATTGACAATGATCTTGCCTCCCTTTTTCAGGCCTTTCAGGTTGGCTTTCAGGGCGGCGGCGTTCATGGCCACCAGGACGTCGCATTCGTCGCCGGGGGTGAATACCTGGTCGCTGGAAAACCGGAGCTGATAGCCGCTGACGCCGGGAAGGGTGCCTTGTGGGGCGCGTATCTCGGCCGGGAAGTCGGGAAAGGTGGCAAGGTCGATGCCCAGGAGGGCGGTGTTGTTCGTAAACTGACTACCGGTGAGCTGCATGCCGTCCCCGGAGTCGCCGGCGAATTTTATGACCACATCCTGGAGAAGTTCTTCTTTACGATTCATCTTACAAAGGTAAGGTAAGAATGCGCATTTGGAAGGACATTTCCAGGGGCGGATCTTTGTCAATGACCGGGGGGTGAATCGGGAGGTTTTGGGGGAATGGGGGTGGCAGGCGGGGGAGAGGAATGAAAGGCAGGGGAGCAAACTATGCCATGGACTTTTTAGTCTTTCTGACGAAGTATTGGGATACTTCCACGAGGCTGGCGATCTCGGCGATGGTGAAGTCAGTTTTGCGGAGGAGCTTTTTTACAAATTTTTCCTGTGCTTTTTTGGTGGCTTTGGCTTCGCCTTTTTCCATGCCTTTTACTTCTCCTATACGATACAGGATATCCCTTTCATCGGATAATAGGTCTTGAAGATCGTAGAGCATACGTAAGGCTTTGGGATCAAAATTACGCAACTTTGATAATATACGCAATTGGTTTAAGTGGCGCTGACCCGCGAAATCGCCGGCGGAAGTATCGATCACTTGTTTTGCAATTGTACTGATGGCTAATTGTGGATTGTCTTCTCCAAAATTTGCCAGGATCGCCAGGATCTTTTCTTCGGGATGATCGGATTGTAATAGAATACGGTAGTCGATGCCGGATATGGTTATCAGCTGATAGGCAAATTTCATCGGGCCGGATTGTATGCAGTCTGGCATGGTTGGCGGGTCGCTGCCGATGTAGATAACATATTGCCTGACAGGCAGCTTGTATTTACGCAACAGCATGATGAAGTAATCTGCCATGCGGAAAGCCATTTCAGGTTCGTTCTTTGCCTGGAATTCGATGTGCAGGACGAATGTACTGCCAGATGATTCAGTGATCTTTTTTAGGACATCGGGTTTGCGTTCTTTGGTATGTTGGATATCGTCGGGGAGCTCCTCGGCGTGTGTAACCTGTATGTGCAAGATGTTTTTGATAAGGCCAGGGAGCGCCCCCTCCATATTTTCCCGGAGTATTTTATCATACTGATGAACCTGCCTGGGCCTCCCCTTCGCCATAGAATAAAGTTTCGGGCGGCAAAGGTAGAATACGGCGAGAGGAAATTTTTTTTAAAATGATCAAACTGCATTCATATTGCAGTCTGAAATCTATTCGTATCGCAACGCTTCGATGGGGTCCAGGCGGCTGGCTTTCAGGGCCGGATAATAGCCGAAGAAGACGCCTGTAACCGCGCAGACCAGGAAGGACAGCACGATGGACGATTCGGAAATAAGGGTGGGCCAGTGGAGCAGGGCGGTGATCAGCAGGGAGGAGACTATCCCCAGTCCGATGCCGATGAGTCCTCCTGTGACGCTGATGACGATGGCTTCTATAAGGAACTGCATAAGGATGTCGATGCCCCGGGCGCCGATGGACATACGGAGTCCTATTTCTTTTGTACGTTCCGTCACAGACACATACATGATGTTCATTATGCCGATGCCCCCGATGACGAGGGATATCCCCGCGATGGCCGTCAGCAGGACCGTGAGCAGCTGGCTGGTGGAATTCAGCGTGTTGAGCAGCTCCTGCATGGTCCGGATGGAGAAGTCGTCGTCCTCATCGGGTCGCAGCCGGTGGGAGGCGCGGAGGATCGTGGAGATCTCTTTGGTGGCGGTGTCGGAAGTGGCTTCGCTGGTGGAGGAAGCGTAGATGCTTTGAAAATAGATGGTGGCCAGTATCCTTTTCTGCACGGTGGTATAAGGGGCGAGGATGACATCGTCCTGGTCCTGTCCAAAGCTGCTCACTCCCTTGACGTTGAGCACTCCTATGACGGTGAATGGTATCTTGCCGAAGCGGATGACCTTTCCGATGGGATTGACGCCGGGATCGAAGAGGTTGTTGATGACCGTCTGTCCCAGGATGCAAACTTTTGCCGCCTCGGCTACATTCTGATCGGAAAAAATGATACCATCCCGCAGCGTCAGCTTGCGGATGTCGAAATAATCCGGGGCCACGCCTTGCAGCTGGGTGGGCCAGTTCTTTGCTCCATTGATGGCCTGCCCGTTGGTAGAGGATACGGGCGATACGGCCTCCACGAACTGGCTTTTTCGTTGTATGGCTGTCACGTCGGGAAGGGTCAATGTCTGCAGGCTGCTGGCCCCCAGGCGGACTCCGCCGGGCATTCCCATATTGTTACTGGCCGGCTGCACCGTGATCATATTGGATCCCATGGAGGACAGCTGTTCGTGAATGCTTTGTTTGCTGCCCTGTCCGATGGCTACCATGGCGATGACCGCCGCCACGCCGATGATGATGCCGAGCATGGTAAGGAAGGCGCGCAGCTTGTTCCGTTGCAACGCTCGTAATGCCACACGTATGAGATTCAATGGATGCATAGTACAATTGGGTCGGACCCGAGGTCCGCTTTAATAATCGTCCGATACGGGCAGCGACGCCAGCGCCTCCCGGGCCGAACGGACATTTTCATTTTTGGAATCCTTCTGCACTTTCCCGTCCCGCAGCATGACCGTGCGGCTGCTGAAGGCGGCAATATCCGGCTCGTGGGTTACAAATACGATGGTCTTGCCCTGTTGCTCGTTCAGCTCCTGGAGAAGGGCCATGATCTCGTAGCTGGTGCGTGTGTCCAGGTTACCCGTGGCCTCGTCGGCCAGGATCATCACCGGCTCGTTCACCAGGGCCCGGGCGATAGCCACGCGCTGCTGCTGTCCGCCCGACAGCTGGTTGGGCAAGTGATCCAGCCTGTCGGCCAGCTTGACGGATTCAAGGGCTTTTACCGCCCGCTCCCTTCGCTGGGTCGCACTGATCGATGCGTTGTAAAAAAGCGGCAGCTCTACATTCTCCAGTGCGCTGGTACGGGGCAACAGGTTATAAGCCTGGAATACGAAGCCTATCTTCCTGTTCCGCAGACGGGCCAGGTCATTGCGGGATAAGGAGCCGACGTTGACGCCATCCAGCATGTAGACGCCATCCGTGGGCTTATCGAGGCAGCCCAGCGTATTCAGCAGGGTGGTCTTGCCCGAGCCGCTGCTGCCCATGATGGTGACAAATTCTCCGGGATTCACGTCGAAGGTCACTCCTTTCAGCGCCCTGACGACTTCCGTGCCCATATGGAATTCACGGCGGATATTCTGTATGGAAAGAATTTTGGTGCTCATCTTACGCCACGGCCTCCGGGACGTCTGGATCTTTGCGGCAGGAATGGGCTCTTGGCGGCGGGAGTGGCGGCGCCTTTGACTACCTGTTCGACGCCCGTCACCACGACATCCGATGTCGTGAGTCCTTCCAATACCTGTACCTGTGTATCGTTATTCAAGCCTGTCCTGATCTTTTTTTGTACCAGTGTCGTGCTGTCCTGCAGGACCCAGACATGCGCCACCTCGGAAGCCTGCACCCTGCTGCTGTCCTTGACCTTGGAGGTGGTGGTATCGTGCTTTTTAAATTTTTTGCTGCCTGTGATGCTGTCGGGACCGGAGGAGCTGCGGGTATCCGTCATCTGGCCGTCATCTTTTCGCATTCTGCCTCTTCGGCCCCTTCCTGCTGAAGTGTCGGGGATGATCCTGTACTTTCCGCCCAGCGTAGCGGAGTCCGGCTGGAACTGCAGGGCTTTGGCGGATATGAGCAGGGCGCTGTCGATCTCTTTCGTGTATATCGTCACGTTAGCCGTCATGCCAGGCTTCAGCTTCTGATCGTCATTGGGTGCATTGATGATGGTGGTATAAGTGACCACGTTGGCAGAGGTGACGGGTTTCAGCCTTATCTCTTCTACCGAGCCCTGAAAGACATCGTCCAAAAATGCATCTACGGTAAATGTCACCCGCTGGCCGTGTGCGACATTGCCTATGTCCGCCTCGTCGACATTGGCCTGTACCTGCATCTTGGTAATATCCTTGGCGATGGTGAAGAAGGTGGGGGTGTTGAAGCTGGCGGCCACCGTCTGACCTACGCTGATGTTGCGGGTGAGCACTACCCCATCCATCGGGGAATAGATATCTGTATAAGAAAGGTTTTTTTCCGAGGAGGCCAGCTGCGCTTTTGCATTTTCCACCTGGGCTTTTGCATTGTTCAGCGTATAAGTGGCATTGTCGTAATCGGCCTTGGAGATAGCGCCCGTCTTGTAGAGCAGCTCCTGCCGTCCAAAATTGGCCTGCTGGTAGGTGAGCTGGCTTTGGGCCGACAGCAGGTTGGCCTTGTTCTGATCCACCTGGGCAAGGAAGAGGGATTTATCCAGCTGCGCCAGCAGCTGTCCTTTTTTGACCTTGTCGTTGAAGTCGGTGAAGAGGGCCTTGATGATGCCGGACACCTGCGAGCCGACGGTGACGGTGTCCGTGGGCTGGATATTCCCCGTAGCGGTGACGCTTTGGGAGATGTAGCCTATCTGGGGGTTCTCTGTCTGCAGCGCCACTGCCGATTCTTTTTTCCGGAAGAAGAAGAACCAGACTGCCGCTGCAGCGACGAGAAGTACAAGGATAATGAGGATGCTTTTTTTCTTCATGTCGGTTAAAATTTTATCGGCACGCCCCTGTAAAAGTCATAGATCCGGATGGTGAGCGCTGCATTGTATTTTGCCTGTACGTATTGTTGATAGGATTGGGTATATAGATTTTTTTGTATCAGGTAATCCACGGTGGCGATGGCGCCGACCTTCAATTGTTCGCCTGCGATGCGGTAGCTTTCCTTTGTGGCTGTCAGCTGTTCCACCGCTGCGTCATACTGGCCCTGTGCGTTGATCACGTTGACGTATGCCTGTTCTACGGTGAGGCTAAGGTTATTCCGCGTGTTTTTTTGGTCCAGCCGGGCCTGTTCTATCTGGATCTTTGCTTTTTCCACTCCTGTGCGGGCGACCCTGCGGGTGAAAATAGGAACGGACAAAGAGAGTCCTATCTGCTGATAGAAATTATTATCCAGCTGTTTCAAGATGGAGGGGTCTCCGCCCGAATGGCTGGTGGCGATGGCGCCGCTGGCGCTGAGCGTAGGCATATAGGCGGACCTTGCCAGCTGGAGGTCTACGCGGGCTATGTCCAGGTTCTTATCGGCGATCTTTAACTCGGGGCGTATGGCCAGGGCCTGTTGCTGTACTTCCGTAAGATTGGGCACCAGCTCCTTTGTGATCAGCGTATCGGGTTCCTGTACATCGAAGTCTATGGAGGAAGGCAGCTGCAGCAGCTGTTTCAGACTGATGACATACTGGCGATGTGTATTTTGAGCGGTGACGAGGGAGTATTTGTCATTGGCATACTGGGCTTGTAATTGCACCAGGTCCTTGAGGGCGATGGCGCCTGCATCGTATTTCTGTTGGGCCTGTTTGACCTGCTCGCTGGAAGTATTGACCAGGTCCTGGAGATAGATGATATTTTCCTTAGCCAGTAGGATATTGAGAAACCCCTGGGTGACGGTCAAGGTTAGATCGTTCTCCTGTTGGAGGATATCCAGCCCTGCGTTCTCCGTCAGCAGTTGTTTTTCCCGTACATTATTTCGAATATAGCCGCCCTGGTAGAGGACAACGCCGGAGTTTACTCCATAGCTACCGCCCTCGGTGATTTTTCTGCTACCATAGCCTCCTGTCCCGTTGGGTTGTTTTTGGAAGGTGAGCCCTTCCGATGCTGTACCTATGAGATTGGGTTGATTGGCGGCCCTGGCCAGCAGCAGGTCCTGTTCGGAGGAGCGCTGGCTGAGGCGGAAGGTGTTGATGGTGATATTATTCCTGATGGCGAAGTCCAGGCAGTTCTGCAGGCTCCATTTGGCGGGCAGGTTTTGCAGCGCTGTGTCGGCTATGCCTGTCTGTGCTTTAACCAGAGGGGTAACAGACAAAAAAATAAGAAAGCATAGAATAGCCTGCCTCTGTTGGCGCATATGGAGGGGTTTGGTGACAGGGTGGGGTGAGCAAAGGACAGGCCAGAACGGCCCATCATTCACCCGCTGATCATAAATATAGGTTATTTAGGGATTTACATCGGTGGATGGTAATGAATAATATACTTCCCGCTGCGCGTGGACCTTTTTTTGCGGGAGTGATGTTTTTATATAAAACAATTAATTATGGCAAAGCTTACAGGTAAAAAGGTCGCCATTCTTACGGAGAATGGCTTTGAGGAAGTTGAACTTACGAGTCCCAAAAAAGCTTTGGAGGAGGCCGGCGCCGAGGTAAAGATCGTCTCTCCGCAGAAGGGGAAAGTAAAGGCATGGGATCATGATCACTGGTCGATAGAGCTGCCCGTGGATGTGGAGCTGGACAAGGCGCAGGTAGAGGACTACGATGCGCTGGTCCTTCCGGGAGGGGTATTGAATCCCGATCAGCTCCGACAAAATAAAAGGGCTGTGGAATTTGCGCAACAGTTCCTGGAGACGGGCAAGCCTGTAGCGGCTATCTGTCATGGGCCGCAGCTGCTGATAGAGACGGGGCTGATAGAGGGGCGGACGATGACGTCGTATCCTTCGTTACGGACGGATCTTCAAAATGCGGGGGTGATCTGGCAGGACAAGGAGGTCGTTACGGATAATGGGCTTGTTACGAGCAGGTCGCCGAAGGATTTGAATGCTTTTAACAAGAAGGCGATCGAGGAGATTGGGGAGGGGCTGCATTCGCCGGCGGCGTATACGCCGGGGCCCAGCCATTGAGGGGGCGGGCTCGATGCTCCGGAGATTTGATGCCGGGGCCTGATCATTAAGGGCCGGGTGGAGGCTTGCAGGGAGATGATAACGGGACCTGACCATCGGGGGAGGCTGCGTGGACATGATACCGGAGAATCGGCCACCGGGTGGCGGCGGCCAGGCAATGGGGGAACCCATGGGAGCGATGATCTTTCGTGGGAGGGTGTGATTTGTCGGGAGGAATTACTAACTTTATTAGTATGAACCGGAGTGGAGCCGCAGATCTTCCCTTGCATTATGGCTATGTTCCCCAATGGCTGGCGGAGCGTATGGCCAAACTGGGTCTTGCCATCACGGAGACATTGGTAATGGATTATGGCAGGACGGAAGTGATCCGGCGACTGAGTGATCCTTTCTGGTTCCAGAGCCTGGGGGCCGTCATGGGGATGGACTGGCATAGCTCGGGCGTCACCACTTCTGTGATGGGGGCTTTGAAGCGGGCCATCAACCCTCATTCCCGTGAGCTGGGTATTTATATCTGCGGGGGCAAGGGGAAATTTTCCCGGCAGGCGCCGGAAGAGATCCGGAATGTCTGTGAAAGCACGGGGCTGAATGGAGATGCGCTCGTACGCTGCAGCAAGCTGAGCGCCAAGGTCGACAATACGGCTGTGCAAGACGGGTTTCAGCTATACACCCACAATTTTATTCTTTCCAGCGAAGGGCAGTGGACCGTGATCCAGCAGGGAATGAGCGAGGGTTACTCGATGGCGAGACGTTATCACTGGCATTCCGCGGACCTTTCCTCTTTTGTCAGCGCGCCGCATACGGCTGTATGCGGGGTCAACCAGGGAATAATCCTCAACATGACGGACAGGGAGGCCCGTCCCGCGCAAGAGGGGGTGCTGACCATCAGCAAGGAGAAGCCCGAGCTCATGATGCGGGATATACAACAGCTGGTGATGCCTTCCCACCATGAGGTACGTACGGAGGACGTGGATCTGAAAAGACTGGGGGCGGTACTATGGTTAGCCCACGAGAAGCAACCTGCCGACTTTGAAGAGCTGTTGTTATTGGAAGGCGTGGGTCCGCGTACCTTACAATCACTGGCCCTGGTCAGCGAAGTGATACATGGAACTCCGGCAAGATTCCGCGATCCGGCGCGGTTTGCGTTTGCACATGGGGGAAAGGACGGTCATCCTTTTCCCGTGCCCATCAACGTATACGATGAGACCATCGGTATTTTGCAGACTGCCGTGCAGAAGGCAAAGCTGGGGCAGACGGATAAGAAGGAAGCCATCCGCCAGCTGAGCGAGCTGGCCCGCAAGGCGGAAAAAGATTTTACGTCCACCGGCGGACTGGATCAGCTGATAGAAAAAGAAAGGAACGAGTCCTGGAAATATGGAGGCCGGACCGTTTTTGGCAAGGCGCAACCACCCAAAGGACAGAAGCAGCAACAGCTCCGGCTGTTTTAGATCAGCGGAGGAAGGTCCATTGGCTCATGAGAACGGGCATAGCTGGCAACCTTAACCGAAGGGAGAAGCAGGCGGTTTCCTTTTCGACTGCCTGGAGATCTTCAATCCCGGGTTTTTAGAAAGCAGCAGATTAGCCTTTTGTTCAGTAGCCTGAACAGAGAGCCATTTAGACATGAGCTTTTTAAGCACTTTGGCTTTTTCGGATTTTTCTTTAGGGGTGTCAAACATGATCAGAATACCTTTAACCGTGTGCCCGAATGTAAGATGTCATCCCTAACCGCAACGCCTCCACGTGCGGTCATTTTTACACACTAATGGTTTTTCTTAGAATATGCTCTACCCAATATTTAGGGAAGGTTGTAATCATTTGACGGGCCTGGCTTTTGCAGCGCCGTTATATTAAAAAATTCCCTATGCCGGAAGGCCCTTCCATTGTCATTTTAAAAGAGCTGGTGCAGCCTTATAAGGGGAAGAAGATCGTATCGGCCACCGGAAACACGAAGACCATCGACAAGGGGCTGCTCGTTGGCGAGAAAGTAGTTGATTTTAAAAGCTGGGGAAAACATTTTCTCATCTGCCTGGCCGGACGGACTGTCAAGATACATTTTATGCTTTTCGGATCTTACAGCATTGACGAACAGACCAAGCCAAATCCGCGGCTATGCCTGCAATTTGCAAAGGGCGCCCTGTATTTCTATGCCTGCTCGGTCAGGCTGCTGGAAGAGCCTGTCGATGAGCTGTATGACTGGAGCGCGGATGTCATGAATGATGCGTGGGATCCCCGCAAGGCCCGCAGGAAATTAAAAGCTGCGCCCGATGTGCTGGTATGTGACGCCCTGCTGAACCAGGACATATTTGCCGGGGTGGGTAATATCATCAAGAACGAGGTGCTTTTTCGTATCCGTGTGCATCCTGAGAGCCGCGTGGGCGCCCTGCCGGCCCGCAAGCTGGGAGAGATGATAAAAGAGGCGAGGAATTATTCTTTCGACTTTCTCGAATGGAAAAAAGCGTTTGTCTTGAGGAAGCACTGGCTGGCGCATACGAAGAAGATCTGTCCCCGGTGTCATATTCCTTTGGTCAAGGTCCAGCATCTGGGGAAGGCGAAAAGGAGGGCTTTTTTCTGCGACAATTGCCAGCTGCTGTATCGGTGATGATGCCCGGGGCGGCTGGTGAGGCTGCTGGCGGTCAGTGAGGGCTGCCGGCGGGTAGTGAGCCTGCGAAGAGCAGGGGGCCTGCCAGTGAGCTGTGAGCACGCTACATATTATAAGCGCCATAATACGCGGCGCCCAGCAGCGCCATCTTGTCGTTGAGAATGGCATATACGGGGACCTTTTCGGAAAGGTCATGCATACGTCCGTTGTTGTCGAAATTCTTTTCCCAGTTCTCGTTTTGTATAAGGGGTAATATCTTAGGCGGTATGCCCCCGCCCAGGTAGAGTCCGCCCGTGGCCATCAGCTTCAGCACCAGGCTGGAAGCTTCTGTAGCGAGGTATCGGACGAAGAGGTCCATTACTTCGGCGCAGACGGGGTCTTCTTTTTTCAAAGCTGCCTCGCTGACCACGGCGGCAAGGTCTTCTTTCTCCATTCTTTTTGTCAGCCAGTCGGGCACTTTTTCATTTTTTGCTTCCGTACAGAATTTATAAAGGGTCTTGATACCCATTCCGGACACTACCCTTTCCCAGCTGACATGTCCGAACTGCTGCCGGAGGTACTTGAACACTTCCATATCCATGTCGGTACGGGGGGCGAAATCGCTGTGTCCGCCTTCGGTGGCGAAAGGGTGATAGGCCTTCCCATCCCAGAATAGTCCTGCTTCGCCCAGTCCTGTGCCGGGTGCAAGGATGGCGATATTGCCTTCGGCGCCGGCTTCGCCGGGTGCGATGACAGCCAGTTCATTGTCTTTTAGTCCTGCCAGCCCGTATGCTGTTGCTTCCAGGTCATTGATAAAAGAGACGGGGCGTCCCAGGGTTGCGCTCAGGGCCTCGCTGTCCAGTGTCCAGGAAAGGTTGGTGAGTTTGCTTTTGCCGTGGAGGACGGGGCCTGCTACGGCGGCGCAGATCTGATCGGGCAGGTTGCCGCCGGTGAAATCATTGATAATATCTTTTAGGGCTTTGTAGTCTTTGGAGGGATAACGTTTCTCCTTCAGGATGGTGAATTCGCCTTTTTCCAGGCGATATAAGGCCATATTGGTCTTGGTGCCGCCGACGTCGCCGGCCAGTACGGTAATGGAGTATGACTTGTCGTTAATGTCCTTTCTAAATGCGATGGGGATCCTCGATCGATTGGCTGCCATGCTATAAAGTTACATATTACGACGATATTGCCCCCCCACTTCGTATAATGCGTGTGTGATCTCTCCCAGGCTGCAGTATTTTACCGTCTCCATCAGCTCGGCAAACAAATTGCCGTTGTTGATCGCTGTCTGCCGGAGTCTTTTTAGCATCGCGGCGCTGTTGGCCTGGTTCCTTTTTTTGAATGCGAGCAGGTTTTGTATCTGCTGATCCTTTTCTTCTGTGGTGCTGCGAATGACCTCACCGGGTAGCACCGTAGGAGAGCCTTTTTTATTCAAAAAAGTATTGACACCCACGATGGGAAGCTCGCCGCTGTGTTTCATGCCTTCGTAGTAAAGACTTTCCTCCTGTATCTTGTTCCGTTGGTACATCCGCTCCATGGCGCCCAATACGCCGCCCCGATCCGTCAGCCGGTCGAATTCCGCCATCACGGCCTCTTCCACCAGGTCGGTGAGCTCTTCGATGGCAAAGCTGCCCTGGATGAAATTCTCGGTCCTGGCGCTGCCGAGCTCCCTGTTGATGATCAGCTGTATGGCCATAGCCCTTCGGACGCTGTCTTCGGTGGGTGTGGTGATGGCTTCGTCATAGGCATTTGTATGGAGGGAATTGCAATTATCATAAATAGCATACAGGGCCTGTAAGGTGGTGCGTATGTCGTTGAAGTCGATCTCCTGTGCGTGGAGGCTTCGTCCGGAGGTCTGAATATGGTATTTCAGCTTCTGACTGCGGCTGTTGCCATTATACTGGTGTTTGATGGCCTTGGCCCAGATGCGTCTCGCCACACGCCCGATGACGCTGTATTCCGGGTCCATCCCGTTGCTGAAGAAAAAGGAAAGGTTGGGGGCAAAGTCGTCGATGTTCATACCCCGGGAAAGATAATATTCCACATAGGTGAAACCGTTGGCCAGCGTAAAGGCCAGCTGTGTGATCGGATTGGCGCCAGCCTCGGCGATATGGTAGCCGCTGATGGAGACGCTGTAGAAATTGCGTACATCCTTTTTGATGAAATATTCCTGTACATCGCCCATGAGTCTTAGCGCGAATTCGGTGCTGAAGATGCAGGTGTTCTGGGCCTGGTCTTCTTTCAATATATCGGCTTGTACGGTGCCGCGCACCTGTGAGAGGGCTTCTGCCTTTATTTTTTCGTATATTTCTTTGGGCAGGACCTCGTCTCCGCTGAGGCCCAGGAGCTTTAGCCCCAGACCATTATTCCCTTCGGGAAGGCGACCGGGGTGAGACGGATTGTAATATCCGGGTCTTGCCTGATTGCCGTATTTCTTTTTGAGGACGGTGTTTACCCCGTCCCATCCATTGGTCTTGTCGAGGTATTTTTCGCAAGCCTGGTCGATGGCGGCATTCATAAAAAATGCGAGAAGGATCGGCGCCGGTCCGTTGATCGTCATGCTCACCGACGTCTTTGGATCACAGAGATCGAAGCCGCTGTATAATTTTTTAGCGTCGTCCACGGTGGCGATGCTTACGCCCGCGTTGCCTACTTTACCATAGATGTCGGGGCGTGGATCGGGGTCTTCGCCATAGAGGGTGACCGAGTCGAATGCGGTGCTGAGACGTATGGCCGGCTGGTCAAAGGAGACGTAGTGGAAACGTTTGTTGGTTCGTTCGGGGCCGCCTTCGCCGGCGAACATGCGGGTCGGGTCTTCTTCCGAGCGTTTGAGGGGGAAGCTGCCGGCGGTGTAAGGGTATTTTCCCGGGAAGTTCTCCTGCAACCGCCAGCGCAGGATATCGCCCCAGTCGTGGTAGCGGGGGACGGCGATCTTTGGCACTTTGAGATGCGAGAGCGATTCGCTGTAGAGGGGCTGGCGGATGACCTTGTCGCGGACATG
>DASZWE010000482.1:0-5691 GCA_035546735.1 Puia sp. | reverse complement strand
GTAGGATTCATCGGGGTCAGCTGGATCGGTGAGGGAGACCCCAATCAGAACATGTTCCTGCCCAATGTTAAGATAGCTTCCCTGCGGTGTACGAGCTGCGGCGGAGCGACGTATGTGAAGCCATACCAGGCGAATATTGCGTTGCATCGTTACCCCCTGGTGCGGTCTTTGTATTATATCCTGAAAGAGAATTTCCCTGGCGTGGGTGGCAACTTCGCTAATTTCCTGCAATATGAAAGAGGGCAGCTGATCTTCAGCAAGGCTTTTCTCTGGCCGGTGAGAATGTCCTTCAGCATACAACAAGTACAGATGAGTAAGTAATAACAATAATCAATAAATTTACATTTCACACATATTAAACAGCTAAAGTACATGAAGAATAAGATTCGATCAAGCTTACTGGTAGCGGCTCTTGCTGGTCTTTGTGGCGGGGCGATGGCTCAGTCAGTAGACCAGGGAAAGAAGTTTCTCTATTATGAAAGGTATAAGAGTGCGAAAGACGTATTCGATAAGATACTGGCATCCAATCCCAACAATATCGAAGCCATCTACTGGCAGGGACAAACCCTGCTGGATATGAAGGATTCAACAGCTGCAAATGATCTTTATTCCAAGGCCTTGCAGACCAATGGCAGCGCTCCGTTGCTGCTGGCAGGCATGGGTGAAATAGAGCTGCATATGGGCAAGACCGCGGACGCCCGTCAACGTTTCGAGACGGCCATCAGCCTCACTAAGGGAAAAGATATCGAGGTGCTGAATGCGGTAGCCGATGCGAACATCGACCCCAAGGCGGGTGACGCCACCTATGCCATCGAAAAGCTGAACCAGGCTACCCAGGTTAAGCATTTTAACGACCCCCGCACCTATACGTTGATGGGGGATGCTTATCGCAAGCTCATCGACGGGGGTAATGCCGTACAAAGCTATAACAAGGCGCTGACCATCGATCCCAAATATGCGGAAGCAAAATACAAGATCGGGAAGGTGTACCTGACACAGAATAACAAGGACTATTTCCTCCCCGCTTTTGAAGAAGCTGTTCAACTGGACCCTGCTTACGCTCCGGCCTGGTTTGAATTGTATTACTTCTACTATTACCATTGGGATCCCGCCAAGGCAACGGAGGCCCTGCAGAAGTATACGGCGAATGCCGATCCTGGTCAGGACGTAGATATGATGAACGCAGACTTCCTGGTCGCCAGCGGAAAGTTCCCGGAGGCTAAGACCAAGGAGCAAACTGTTATCACCACCTATGGCGATAAAGTGAACCCCCGTGTGTACAAGCAGCTGGCTTATGTTTGCGATACCCTTGCCGACCTGAGCTGCGCTAACCAGAATATTGCTACTTATTTCCAGAAACAGGATACCTCCCTGATCACAGGCGCCGACTATGCCCTGGAGGCCAGTATCCAATCCAAGGCTCCGGACTCCGCCGGCAAGGTACAGGCTATTGAAACCTATAAAAAAGCCATTGCCAGGGACACCCTGCCGGAGGACAAGGCAAAATACCTTGCCAAGGGCACCGAGCTGGCCAAGACACTGGGGTACAAACAGGGAATAGCCGACCTGGCATTGATAGATTATGCCAGCAAGAAGGACCCCAACCAGACAGATGTATATAATTTTGGAATGGCCAATTACCAGGCCGGCAATTATAAGACGGCTGACAGCATCTTCTGCGGCATTTATGAATCCAAATGGCCCAACGAGATCTATGGCTATCTCTGGTGCGCCCGCAGTAAACAGGCGCAGGACGATTCGACCAATTCGCAAGGGCTTGCCGTTGAAGCTTATGACAAGCTGGCTGCCGTAGCAAGGGGAATGGACTCAACGGCGAGGGCTGCCGGTAGCGCTGATTCTACCAAATACAGGAGCACGATCGTCAGTGCCTATTTCTATCTGGCTCAGTATTATAATGATATCAAGAAGGATAAGAATACCGCGGTAGCTTACCTGGAAAAAGTGCTGGAGGTCGATCCTACCAACGCCACTGCACAAAAGTTCAAGGACATCCTGACGAGGCCGCCAGCCCGTCAGACACGTCCTTCCGGAGGCTCCAGGGCCAAAACGGGCAGGTAGGTACCTTAAAAGCTGTTTACAACGATACGGGGGGCCAGGTATTGGCCCCCTCCGCTAAAAATGCGCAGGCATTTTTAGGACAAATGTGAAAAAAGAGGGCGGATCGATTTTTTTCCCTTCGAAACGCCCTCTTTTTATTTTAATTATTCTCAATAAGTTGGAAATTCCCCCCACTGGCTTAAATTTGTCCCCGGAGAAAATCACAGCAATCCTTTAAAAATGGACATCTTTCTTTTACAAGCCAATACCCTTACGAGTGAATCAAATGTGAACAATTCCATTAGCTATTTTCCGATAGGTGTCCAATTTATCTTCGCCATCGGCTTCGTATTGCTCGTCCTGGGCGTCACTCACCTGCTTGGTCCCAAACGTAAAACTGCCGAAAAACTTCAAAATTTCGAGAGTGGCATCGAGGGTGTAGGCAATGCCCGTCATCCCATGGCCGTCAAATATTTTTTAGTAGCTATCTTATTTGTATTGTTTGATGTAGAGGTTATCTTCTTCTATCCCTACGCGGTAAACTTCCGGCAGCTGGGATGGGCGGGATTTACGGAGGTGCTGTTATTCGTCGTACTGTTCCTGGCAGGCTTTTTTTATATACTTAAAAAAGGCGCGCTGACCTGGGAAGACTAGTATGTGATCCTATGGATAATAAAATGCTGCTAATCCTGTTAATGGATAACGATTGTTAAAAAAAGGGCTGGTTACAAACCCGCTTGTGCGAATGATTGTTTAAGATGTAGCTATCTATTAACTAACATTCAAAAAATTAAGATATGTCACGTCCGGTAAGGTTCAACGTCCATCCCATTAAAGCTGATATTAAGGATAATATCAGTCTCGTAGATATGCCTCCTGGCTATTCGGGCGAGGGATTTTTCACCACTAATCTCAGCAATGTGGTGGGGTTGGCCCGGAAAAACTCCCTGTGGCCCTTACCTTTTGCCACCTCCTGCTGCGGCATCGAATTCATGGCTACCATGGCCTCTCACTATGATCTGGCCCGATTTGGCGCGGAAAGGCTGGGATTTTCCCCTCGTCAATGCGATCTGCTGATGGTGATGGGAACGATTGCCAAGAAGATGGGACCTATTGTCAAACAGGTGTACCTGCAGATGGCGGAGCCCCGTTGGGTAATGGCGGTAGGAGCCTGTGCGTCCAGTGGGGGTATTTTCGACACATATTCCGTATTGCAGGGTATTGACCAGGTGGTGCCCGTGGATGTATATGTTCCCGGTTGCCCGCCACGGCCGGAAGCCATTCTGGACGGATTCATGCGCATACAGGACCTGGTAGGGAAGGAGAGTATCCGCCGGAGGAACGGCGAGCAGTATAAAAATCTTTTACAGAGCTACGGTATTCAATAATATGTCATTAACCAACGAAACGATCAAGGACAGGCTGAAAGCTAAATTCGGAGATGAGGTGTCGAATTTCGAGGAGCCCTATGGTCTTCTCACGTTCGAAGCCCCGAAGGACCTTAATTTGAAAGTAATGCAATTCCTTTTCGATGACGAGGAGTTGCGTTTTCAGTTTTTGACGGACCTGACGGCCGTGCATTATCCGGGTCAGCCGGGCCGGGAACTGGCTATCGTCTATCACCTGCACAATCTGCGGGATAATATACGTCTGCGGTTCAAGGTTTTTACGCCGATTGCACAGCCGGATATCTTTACGGCTACACAGTTGTATGCTTCGGCCAACTGGATGGAGCGGGAGACCTATGACTTTTTCGGGGTCAACTTCGTGGGACATCCCAATCTGAAGCGGATCCTCAATGTGGATGAGATGACCTATTTCCCCATGCGGAAGGAATATCCGCTGGAGGATCAGACGCGTATCGACAAGGATGACGCCATGTTCGGAAGAGGACCTGGCGGGATCGTATCGCCCATGGATGCGAGAGCCGGTGAGTCGACGGCGGGTCAGGCAGGGCCGTTGAATACGGCCGATGCCGGAGGGGCTACCAGCCAGCAGACAAGAGCCGGGCAGGGGGCTGATGAAGTGAAACAGTAACAAACGCATTTAGAACAATATGAGTGTCGAGCATCACATAAAGCTACCGGAAGGCAGCATAGAGAAAACGACCACTACGCTCAACCTGGGGCCTACACACCCGGCTACACACGGGGTATTCCAAAATATCCTGGAGCTGGATGGCGAGCGCATTGTCTCTGCGGAGCAGACGGTAGGGTATATCCACCGGGCTTTTGAAAAGCTGGCCGAACGGCGGCCTTTATACCAGATCACTACGCTGACGGACAGGCTTAATTACTGTAGCAGCCCTATCAATAACATGGGGTGGCATCTCACCTGCGAGAAATTGCTGGGTGTAAAGACGCCCAAGCGGGTGGATTATCTCCGCGTGATCATCATGGAGCTGTCCCGCATATCCGACCACCTTATCTGTAATTCAGTGGTAGGGGTGGACTCGGGCGCTTTTACGGGTTTCCTGTACGTAATGCAGTACAGGGAGCTGATCTATGAGATCTATGAGGAAGTGTGCGGATCGCGTCTGACGACGAACATGGGTCGCATCGGCGGATTCGAACGGAACTTTAATAATGCGGGGTGGGAGAAGCTGGAGAAATTCATGGCGGAGTATCCGGCCGTGCTGAAGGAATTCGAGAACCTCTTTACCCGCAACCGGATCTTTATGGAGCGTACCATCGGAGCGGGTCCTATCAATGCCGAAAGGGCGTTGAATTACGGGTTTACGGGACCGAACCTCCGGGCTGCGGGGGTGGATTATGATGTGCGCGTACACACTCCCTATTCCAGCTATGAGGATTTTGAGTTTGATGTGCCTGTAGGCAGTACGGGTGACTGTTATGACAGGTTCCTTGTACGTAATGGGGAGATGTGGCAGTCGCTGCGGATCATCGAGCAGGCCTATCGGAAAATACAGGATATGAAGGGTGCGGAGGCGGATGTGTATCATGCGGATGCGCCGTCTTATTACCTGCCTCCCAAAGAGGATGTATATACGAAGATGGAGGCTCTTATCTGGCATTTCAAGATCGTGATGGGTGAGACGGAGATCCCGCCGGGCGAGGTTTACCAGTCTGTGGAGGGGGGAAATGGAGAGGTTGGATATTACCTGATCAGCGATGGGGGACGTACTCCTTACCGATTGCATTTCAGGAGGCCTTGTTTTATTTATTACCAGGCTTATTCGGAGCTGACGAAGGGGAGCATGTTGAGTGACGCTATTATTACTATGAGTTCGCTTAATCTCATTGCCGGGGAAATGGACGCCTGACGGCACACCTGCTGGCGCACAGCGCCGGCGCGCCGAAGGCATAACCGAGCAAAGCGAAGGTTACGGACGAGGAGGAGCGTGTCGAAGCAGCTCCGACAAAGTACTGTTTAGCGGTCGCGGCGCGCGGCGTACAATCCTGGCCGCTTGCGGCCGACGAACCGAGTGGCTGGCCAAAGGTGAAAGTGGAGCTGAGGGGAGTCGAATTCCCGTTCGAACGAAACGACAAATAGGGGCACTGCAGATGAACGGAGCGTCGCAACGATGCCAGGAGAAGGACCAAATGCCGACAACAAGAGACACGAGTTATTTATGATAAAATTTTCAGACGAGAAATTAAGGAAGGTGGACGA
>DASZWE010000481.1:0-9102 GCA_035546735.1 Puia sp. | reverse complement strand
AAAAGAAAACGGGCCCCTCAAAAAAATAGCCCGTTTTCTTTAGATAGCTAATGTCTGTCCTTTGGACAACGAACCTCCGGTCCGTTCTGAAAAGAAAACGACCCCTCCAAAAAAATAGCCCCATCCCCCCAGGGACAAGCACTAATATTTTTATAAATTAGGGGATACCAAATTTCTTTTATGGCCACCATTGACCCCCGCATCGATGCATATATCCAAAAGTCGGCGGACTTTGCCCGCCCCATCCTGGAGCATATCCGCAAACTGGTACACAAGGCATACCCCAACGTAGAAGAGACAGTCAAGTGGGGCATGCCCTTCTTCATGAACAACGGAGCCATCCTCTGCAACATGGCCGCTTTCAAGGAACATTGCGCTTTCGGGTTCTGGAACGCTCCCCTGTTAAAAGACCCCGAAGGTATCCTGCATGTAAAGGAAAAGAACGCAATGGGCCATCTCGACAGGATCACTTCCAAAAAAGACCTTCCCGCCGACAAGATCCTGATCGCCTATATCCAGGAGTCAGCCGCATTGAACGAGGCGGGTATAAAAAAGGTAGTACCCAAAAAAGCCCCGAAAAAGGAGCTCCCGGTGCCGGAGGAGCTGGCAGCAGCCCTTAAAAAGAATAAAAAAGCACAGGCCACATTCGAAGGGTTTTCTCCGTCTCACCGGAGGGAATACATCGAATGGATCACGGAAGCCAAAACGGACGCCACCCGCGAAAAACGCATAGCCACCACCGTGGAATGGCTGACAGAAGGAAAATCCAGGATGTGGAAATACGAAAAGAAATGATCAGCGTATACACATAAGTGCGGCAGCCACCACCCCCGCCGTCTCTGTCCGCAGACGGGTCCCTCCCAGCATGACGGGTAAAAAGCCCTGCCCCAGCGCCGCATCGACCTCGCTTTTGGTAAAGTCGCCCTCCGGTCCGATAAGGATCAACTGCCCGCCTGTCGCGTCCGCATCGAAAGCACGCCCGGTCTCTGCCAGCGACTGCCTGCTCTCCCCCTCCAAACAATGCGCTATCAGCCGCTGCTCCTGCTTTGCCTCCTTTATCACCTCCTCCACCCGGGTGGGTGGATACAGCACCGGCAGCCAGGTCTGCCGGGACTGCAGCATCGCGCTCACCAGGATATGCTGCATTCTGTCCTGCCGGAAATGCTGTTTTTCGGTCCTGTCCGACAGCAAAGGAATAATGCCCGTAACCCCTATCTCTGTCGCCTTCTCCAGGAACCATTCGTAGCGGGAAACGTTCTTCAACAGGGCCATCCCGATGGTGATCTTCCTGTCCCTCGCCGGCAACAGCACCGTGTCATCCACCCGTACCCCGCACTTTTTCTTATGATCGTCCACAATAGTGGCGGTCAGAAGCCGGCCATGCCCGTCGGTGAGCTGTAGCTGCTGCCCTTTCTGCATACGCAATACCTGTATAATATGGCGGGAATTATCCTCGTCCAGGACGATTGCTGCCTCCCCGGGTCTGTATTCGGATAGATAGAAAAAAGCTAATGCCATGGTTGCGCTTATCGGGCAAATGTATTAGAAAATATAAAAGCCTCCCTTACGGAAGGCCATTTATTTGCTATGGATTAGCGAACCTCAGACAGTGTTTAAACCGGGGCCGTCAGGTCCCGGCAGATGGCTTAGAAAGGCACATCATCCTCATCGATGGGCAGATCCTTCATACGGCTACCGGCCTGAATATAGAGCTTGGCGCCGCCCCCATCATCATCCTGCACAGGCTTCCAGCTGCCCCCGGCCGGCAGCCCCCCAAAATCATCCTCGCCATATTCGGTGAACTTCTGTATATGCAGCAGCGCACGGAGCTTGACAGTATCCAAAGAGCCGTTACGGTGCTTGGCGATCTTTACGTGTGTCTCTCCCTTATTGTTTTCCCCCATCTCATTGGCGGTGATGCCATAGTATTCAGGACGGTACAGGAACATGACCATATCCGCATCCTGCTCGATGGCGCCCGATTCACGCAGATCGCTCAGCTGGGGTATCTTCTCGCCCTCCTTACGGGATTCCACGGCGCGGCTCAGCTGTGAAAGAGCGATAATAGGCACCTGCAGCTCTTTGGCAAGCCCCTTCAACGCACGGGATATCTGGCTGATCTCCTGTTCGCGGTTGCCATGCCTATTGTCTCCCGCTCCGCTCATTAGCTGCAGATAGTCGATGATGATAAATCCGATGTTATGCTTGTTCTTCAGACGGCGGCACTTGGCGCGCAGCTCGAAGATATTGAGGGCCGGAGTGTCGTCGATAAAGATGGGCGCCTTGGCCAGCCTGTCGATACCCTTCTTGTACAGCTGCTTCATCTCATGGTCTTCCAGACGGCCACGGGCTATCTTTTCCATGAAGATCTCACTCTCGGCGCTGAGGATACGCTGTACCAGCTGCGCCGAGCTCATTTCAAGACTGAAGAAGGCTACGGGAGTAGGCTTGCTGCTATTTAAGGCGGCGTTACGGGCCAGGTTCAGGGCAAAAGCCGTTTTACCAACGGCGGGACGGGCGGCCAGGATGATAAGGTCCGTCTGCTGCCAGCCATAGGTGATCCTGTCCAGGGACGCAAACCCGCTGGGCACCCCCGTGATCTCCTCCTGCTTATGACGCAGGTCCTCGATACGCTGTATCGTCTTCACCAGCACACTGTCGATGCTGTCGAAATTCTTCCGGAGGTGATTATTGGTGATCTCGAAAAGCTTGCTTTCCGCATCGTCCAGCAGGTCGAACACATCCGTACTGTCCTCATAGGCGTCCCCGATGATCTCGCCGCTGATACGGATCAGCTCCCGCTGGATGAATTTTTGAAGGATGATACGGGCGTGGGTCTCGATATTGGCGGAGCTGACGACGGAATTGGTCAGCCTGGTCACATAATACGGACCGCCGACCACCTCCAGCTCTTCCCGGACCTTGAGCTCCTCCACCACCGTAAGTATATCGATAGGCTGGCTTTTCTGCGCCAGAGACTGCATGGCCTTGTAGATACGCTGATGTCCTTCCAGGTAAAAGCACTCGGGTTTCAGGATCTCTACCACCGTGTCAAAAGCGCTTTTTTCCAACATTATCGCACCCAGTACGGCTTCTTCCAGCTCTTTGGCCTGGGGGGGCACCTTCCCATATACCATGGTGCTGAGGTCCACAGGAGGCTTACGCCTGAATTTGCTGCGGTCCTTGTTCAGATTGAGATTTGTAAGATCCATTGATTAGTCCGTCCAAAAGATTAAAAAATAGGGTGTCCAGCCCAAAAATGAACCACAGGTTCGTTGTCCAGCACCACGAGGTTCCCACCGAAAGGACCGTGTCGAAGCAGGTCCTCCGAAGGCCTCGGTCTTAAATACTGATATCCCCTTCTAAGGGATCACCTAAGCTCATTGGGTTAGCGTTCCAGCCGGGCCTGCCATTAAGAAATTGTTATGCCAGTATGAACAGAATGTTACCCAATTGAGTCAGGAGGGCGAATATAGAATCTAAAATCACCTCGAAAGGAATTTCTGTTTTTTTATATTTTTCCTATCGATATCCACCACCTAATCCACCGTTACCCCCCTGTTATACACAGCAAACCTCAAACTATCCACAATTTAAAAAAGTTTTCAGCCTTTTCCCGCCAAAAATTCACACCTCCTGTGCACAAAGATTTTAAAGCAAATATTTTGCCGGGAGGCCGAAACACCAGAATGCAGCTTGAAGGATTTTGGGGCAAAAATGAACATCCCCGGCACACTGCAAATGCACTGGGGATGGGGCGGAGCGGACCAGTGGTCCGCCGGCCGGAATTCGATGATCCGCGCTATCATTGCCTTACAGGTCTCGTATCCTTTTTATCCTCCTGTTTTTTCGGCGGAGGAGGGGGTGTAACGGGACGGCTTACGGGCCTGGATTGCACTGCCGGGGCATGTTGTGCAGGCTGGGACTGCGTCCGCTGCACACCGGCAGGACGATTGCTGCCGGGAGTATTTACACGCTGCGGTTGCTGTTGTTGCTGCTGCGGCTGCTGCACGGGCCGTACCGGTACAAAGTTCCGGGTGGGCTGACCTACCGGCTGAACTGCGGGTACATTGTTCATCGGAGCATGCGTGACAGGCCTGTTAGCAGGCTGACCCTGTGGCTGAGCGGCTGGCTGATTATTCACCGGCTGCGTAGCAGGTTGATTGTTCACGGGCTGAGCAACAGGCTGATTATTCACAGGCCGCTGCATCTCAGGCCTGGAGCCATTGGGCTGTCCCTGCGGCTGTCCATTGGGTTGACCCTGAGGCTGACCTTGCGGTTGTCCATTGGGTTGTCCACCGGAGTTCCCCGGCCTTCCCCAACCGGACGGACGGCTCTGGGGCTGCCCCGCAGGCTGATTATTGCCTCTGTCATTGCCATTGCCTCTGTCATTGCCGTTCCCCCTGTCGTTTCCATTCCCTCTGTCATACCCGGACCCGGGCTGACTATTCACCGGATTGTTCTCCCTGTTGGGAAATCCCGTGCTGACAGGCCGGCTGCTGCCATAGACAGCCGTATTCTGCGGCCGCGCATCATTCAGATTGCTCACCCGGGCAGGAGCCATACGGGGAGGTACACCCATATTGCCGTTATTGTTCCGGGGCGCGTCGTTTATCCGGGGACGGTAAACACTCAGACCGCCATTGTTTATCTGTCCGCCGGGTTCAGGCCGGTTGGAAGTCCGTACAGGCATGGGCCTCAACGTAGTTCCGGTGTACCTGCCTACTTCGACAGGATCGGGACCGCGGCCATAGTTCACATTCCGCGTATGGTTATTATTGACGACAGTGACATGATTGATCACCGTAGTATGATTGATGATGGTCACATTCCTGGACTCATTGACATAATAGTTACGGACATACGGACTGCCGACATACTGGTGGGGAACAAAACACCAGCTATAGGCAGGAGGCATATAACCACCGCCATACGCCATGTCGAAGCTGATGCCGGGACCCATGGGAGCCCATCCATAGTATTCGTCGCTGTTACGCCAGGTCACCCAGGCCGGAGCATACTCATTACCGGGTACCCACATCCAGCCATACCCATCCTGGAAGAACCAGCGGCCATAGTGGAAGGTGGCCCAGCCCCAGGTATAGTCGGAAGCCCAGGTCCATCCTTCATCGGTATAGACCCAATGACCATTGGTGGCATAAGGCTTAAAATCAGGACCCACATCCGGCAGCCAGACATACCCGTAACGGGAGTCGTTTATCCATTGTCCATAAGGACTCAGATCGTCATAAAAGGATTGATAGGACGCTTCCGGCTGAGGCTCGGGAGGTGGCGGCGGCAAAGGATCTGCTACAGGCGCCTGAGGCGGCGGGGCAGGCTGTTGGACCACATAAGTCGGACCACAGGCATTCAGACCAAAGGCCAGAATGGCTAAAATGTATAGGTGTTTTTTCATAAACCAGATATTAAGGAGTTAAATTATCAGTCTACTATACATAGACTGCATGATCTATGCTAAGTAAAAGACATACAAAAGTATTAACATTTGATTATCAGTTCCACTCGCACCCGCTCCAATCGAAGCCAGGCAGAGCGGACCACAGGTCCGCCGGCCGAAAGCCCATCACCCTAAAAACGTAATTATCAGCCAAATATTTCCATCCCCCCCGTCTTCGTCCTTTCTCGGTGGTCGCCCAAAACCGCTATCTTTGTGCCCCAAACGAACCGGAGGTTCGTCGTCCGCAAGGACAGACATTAAACATTTGACCAAATTGGACTACATTTCCCAAAGTCCAATTCGGCGCAACCAAACGAAGAATTCCCATGACCATCAGCTATAACTGGCTTTCTGAATATTTACCGGTAAAGATCGAGCCTGACCGGCTGTCCAAAATATTGACGTCCGTCGGCCTGGAAGTAGAAAGCCTTGAAAAATACGAGGCGGTAAAGGGCGGATTGAAAGGCCTCGTCATCGGGGAAGTGCTGGAAACAGCCCAGCACCCGAACGCGGACAAGCTGAAGCTCACCAAGGTCAATATCGGCGGCGCGGAACCGCTCTCCATCGTTTGTGGAGCCCCCAATGTAGCCCCAGGCCAGAAAGTAGTGGTAGCGCCGGTAGGAACGACCATCTATCCCTCGAAAGGCGATCCCCTGACCATGAAGGTGGCAAAGATCCGGGGAGTAGAGAGCCATGGAATGATCTGTGCCGAGGACGAGATCGGGCTGGGAGAAAGCCACGCAGGTATCATGGTGCTGCCCGCCGCCGCCAGGCGGGGAACGACAGCCGCCGCTTGGTTCAAGCCCTATACCGACCACATTATAGAAATAGGCCTTACCCCTAATCATATGGACGCCATGAGCCATATCGGGGTCGCACGGGACGTATGCGCCTGGCTGAGTCTTCATGAGAACAAGGATCACCGGGTAAAACAACCTTCCGTAAATGCTTTCAAAACGGACGATCACAGCCTGCCCATTGCCGTGAGCATCGAAAATACCCGTGGCTGCGAACGTTATTCCGGCGTCAGCATCAAAAACATTACCATCAAAGAATCCCCCCTGTGGATGCAGGACAGGTTAAAGGCCATCGGTATCCGGGCCATTAACAACATCGTCGATATCACCAACTACGTACTCCATGAAATGGGACAGCCCCTGCATGCATTCGATTGGCATGCCATAGAAGGCGGTAAAGTCATTATAAAGAATTTCCCCGAAGGCACCCCCTTTGTCACGCTGGACGAAAAGGAAAGAAAACTCTCCTCCGAGGACCTGATGATCGCCAACGCAAAAGAGCCCATGTGCCTGGCAGGGGTTTTCGGGGGCCTCGGCAGCGGCGTGAAGGACGATACAAAAGATATTTTCCTCGAGAGCGCCTGGTTCAACCCCACCGACGTCCGTAAGACATCCTTCCGGCATGGACTGCGGACAGACGCCGCCACGCATTTCGAAAAGGGAATGGATATTTCCGGCACGGTAAATGCCCTTAAACGGGCAGCCCTGCTGATAAAAGAGCTGGCAGGCGGAGAGATAGCATCCGATATCGTGGATATCTACCCCGACCCAAAGAATAAGACACAGGTCATACTCAAGCACCATTACCTGAAAAAGCTCAGCGGCAAGAACTATCACCCCGACACCGTAAAAAATATCCTCCTAAGCCTGGGCTTCGGGATCATCAAGGAAGGCATCGACGACATCCATGTTTCCGTACCCTGGCACAAGCCGGATATCAGCCTCCCGGCAGACCTCGTGGAAGAGATCATGCGTATCGACGGGCTGGATAATATCGCCATCCCTTCGGCCATCACCATCTCCCCTTCCGTGGAAAAGGACAGGTCCGCTGCCGCCTGGAGATCATCCGTAGCCAGCTACCTGGTAGGACAGGGCTTTAATGAGATATTGACCAATTCCATCACCAACAGCGCCTACTACACCGACAAGCAGCTCGAGACAGTGGTGAAAATGGTAAATAACCTCAGCGCAGACCTGAATATCATGCGCCCCTCCCTGCTCGAGACGGGACTGGAATCCATCTCCTACAACCTCCGCCGGAAGAATACGAACCTGCAGTTCTTCGAATTCGGGAAATCCTATCACACCAGCGGAGTAGGTCAGTACATAGAAGCACCGCATCTGGCCCTTTTCGTCACCGGACAAACCCGGGAAGACAACTGGAAAGGAAAAGGCGCCTCCGCAGACTTCTATTATCTGAAAAGTCTTTGTGAAAGGATCTTCCAGCTGGTGGGATGGCAAATTCCTACCTGGGAGCCACTGCGGTCCTCCCAATTGTCCTATGGATCGACCATTTCCGTAAAGGGCGAAACCATCATAGAAGCAGGAATGGTAAACCCCTCCCTGCTCCGGCAGTTTGATATAAAGCAGGAACTGTTCTTCGCAGATGTTCGCTGGGACGGACTGTTGGGTCTCACTTCGGGTAAGGACATAGAATTCAGGGAATTGCCTAAACAGATGCCTGTCCAGAGAGACCTGGCCATGATCGTAGAAAGATCCCTCAGCTTTGACAGGGTGGAAAAAACCATCCGGGGCGCCCGGGTGGAAAAATTGCAGGAAATCAGGCTTTTCGATATCTTTCAGAGTGAGCGGCTGGGGACGGACAAGAAATCGCTCGCGGTCAGCTTTACTTTCCTGGACGAGGAAAAAACACTGACAGACAAAGAAATCGATGGAATGGTACAGCGGATCATGGGAGCCCTGGAAAAAGAATTGCAGGCAGAGATCCGCAAATAGTGTCACTTAAATGCTTTTAGATGGAGCAACTCGAACTACAGGTCCGGCGCATCTACGACAAGCTGCAGCAGGTGCTCAGGCAGCGGGAAGCCCTCTTGAAGGAGAACAACAAGCTAAAGGAAGAATTACAGCAGCTACGGCAGTCCGGCATGGACAGAATTGAACAGATAGAACAGCTAAAACAGCAGGCCGAGATATTAAAGGTTAAAAAGGGGGAGATGCCCTTGGAAGAAAAGGCGCTATTGGAAAAACGACTCAGCCAGTACATCCGGGAAATCGACCGGTGTATTGCACTTTTGGCCGAATGATGCCGTTCAAACCCTTTTTACCAGGCGCATTTTCATCTCATCTTGTCCCTGCGAGACTTCCAGGGTGTAGACTCCATAAGGAAGGTCGTTGAGTCCGCCCCAGTATAATTCCTGCTGGTCCTTTTCCATTTCGGTCTCCATGGCGCCGCAAACGATACCTGTATCGTCTTTAAGGACAGCCCTAAGCATGCATTTCTGTGATTGAGGTTGGTCGACCATGAATGTCAACCTGTCGATGAACACGGGTGATTTGACTTTTAAGAACATGGCTTTTCAGTTTTTAGATAGGGTATTGGTGAAGAAGTACTGTTGTTTCTATTAGGTATGAATGAATGAGGAATGAAAATTGGAACTACCTTTACTCAAATCAGAACCCCTGTGCATAAGGTGTGGATAAATTTAAAACAAGTATTTGATCTATGCAAGAGTTGATCCCAATAAATGTTATAATAGGCGACCGGAGCTATAGGATCAAGATAGATCCGAAGGACGAAGAGGTGGTCCGGAAGACCCTAAAGACGATAAATGACCAGATTTTAGCCTTTAAAACGGAGTTTGCCGGCAAGGACATGCAGGATTATAT
>DASZWE010000480.1:0-13636 GCA_035546735.1 Puia sp. | reverse complement strand
GGCGAGTCCGCTGGTGTCGGTGACGGTGAGCTCGAAGCTGTAGCTGCCTTCCATGAGATCTCCTGTATTGGTGGATGCGCTGTCGGGTGTGTCCAGCGTGCTGGCGGAGGGGCCGCTGAGCTGGAGCCAGTGATAGCTGGTAATGACGCCGTCGTTGTCCTTTGACGCCGAGCCGTTGAGTACTGTGGCGCTGACCGGGAGGATAATGGTTTGGTCGGGGCCTGCGTTGGCAACGGGCGGTGTATTGGGCGCAGGGAGAACGGTGATGACGAGTGTGTCACCGGCCGTGGAGCCAAGGTTGTCTGTTACGGTGAGTGCTACGGTATAGATACCTTTTGACAGATGGCTGATAGTGGGTTTGACGGCCGAGGAGTCGTTGATGCTGAAGGTGGTGGGGCCGGAGACTTCAGACCAGCGGTAGGATGCTATGGAGCCGTCGGGATCGCCCGATGCTGATCCGTCCAAACGAACGGAATTGGCGGGCAATGTAAGGATGGTGTCATTTCCTGCCATGGCTACCGGGGGCAGGTTTGGTTTTACGGTGACGGTGACGGAATCTTTTCCGGCGAGTCCGCTGGTGTCGGTGACGGTGAGCTCGAAGATGTATGTGCCTCCGGTGAGGTTGCTGACCTTCGGACTCACGAGGGTGCTATCGTTAAAGTTATATTGATCGGGTCCTGCGGCTTTATGCCAGGAATACGTCAGGGAGCTTCCTGTCTTATCGTAGGAGCCGGCGCCTGTGAGTATGGTAGAGTCCACGGGTATGGATAGCATGACATCGGGTCCCGCATTGGCAACGGGTGGTATGGGTGTGGTGGCCGTGACCCGGATGGTGATGGTGTCTTTTGTGCTGACGCCCAGATTGTCGGTGACGGTGAGCTGGAATTGGTAGGCGCCTGCGAAGAGACCGGTGATCATGGGATTTACTATTGCCGCATTGCTGATTTTGTATTGGGCAGGGCCGGCGATCTTTTGCCAGCTGTATTGAGTGATGGTTCCATCGGGGTCGTGTGAGGCGGATGCGTCCAGCTGAATGGAATCTGCCGGCAGGTCGATGGTAAGATCGGGTCCTGCATCGGCAATGGGGGGCGCGTTATTATATCCCACGGCACCTACGGTGACGTTCAGGATGCTGGTGGCGATGGCGCCCTGGTTATCCGTGATGGTGAGCTGGAATACATAAGCGCCCGTATCCAGACCGGTGATAGTGGTGGAAACGGCGTTCGGGCTGGTGATAGACGCTGTGGAAGGGCCGGAGAGCTGTTGCCAGCTATAGCTTTTGATGGACCCGTCCGGATCGGACGAGGCGGAGCCGTCAACGGTGACCTGCCGGGTGGGCAGGTTGATGGATTGATCGGCGCCTGCGTTGGCGATGGGGGATTTGTTGGTCGAAGCCGCCTTGCCCATTTCGGTGAGGGTAAACCCGTTGAGGTAGCTATATACGCCGCTGGCATTGATCGTAACGGTGATAGAGCCATTCGACGATGGGGTGAGGTTGCTAAAGGATACTTTGTTGGTGTAGTTGTTGTTGACCTGTATGCTCAGGGTGGTGTTGCCGATGGCGTACGTATTGGTGACAGCCGTGTTGGCCCTGGACGCATAGGCCTCGAAGTTATATTGGCTGCTATTGTTCAATCCGGAGATGACGAGGGTCCTGGCGGCATTATAGAAATAGCTGGATGTCCGTCCTACTTCCTTTGGACACATGGTGGTAGGATAGCTGGCGCCATTGTCTGCGACCGCATTGCTCGCGCTCAATACGGCCTTGATAGCAGACGTAGTTCCGTCGGAATATTTCAAGGCGGTGGCGGTGAGACTGCTGGACACATTCCAGTTGTTCCATCCTGTGCCGGCGGGTGTAGAGCCGCCATATACATTGACCTGGATGAGCTTTGGCAGCGGGTTTACAAAAACGCTCAGGGTGTCTTTTCCGAGGGCGCTGCTATCGTCCTGCACCGTGAGCTCGAATTGGTATATGCCGGTGGCCAGGCTGCTGACGGTAGTGGATGCCTGGTTGGGGGTGCTGATATTGCTTTGGGAAGGGCCATTCAGCTGACGCCAGCGGTAGCTGGTGATAACACCATCTGTGTCGGAGGAAGCGGACCCATCGAGGGTGACACTATTGGTGGGGAGGGTGATGGTCTGGTCGGCACCGGTTCTGGCGATGGGCGTTACGTTGGGGAAGGGGTTGACCACGCGGATCTGAATGGTGTCCCTTCCAACGCTGTCCAGGTTGTCCGTGATCGTGAGTACGAACTGATAAAGGCCGGTGCGGAGGTTGCTAACGGTGGTGGTCACTGCTCCCGGCGTAGCGATCGTGGCCTGTGTGGGCCCTGAGAGCTGCGTCCAGGCATAGGTTTGAATGGCGCCGTTGGGGGCCGTGGAATTGCCGGCATTCAGGAGCAGGCTGGTTTGTGGCAGCAATATGGCGGTGTCATTCCCGGCAACGGCTTTGGGTGGAACGACGCCGTTGGGATTGACGACAAAGATCTTTACGGTGCTGGAAGCCGACAAGCCCGCGGTGTTGGTAACGGTGAGCTGGAATTTGTAAACGCCGGCGATCAGGCCGGAAACAACCGGATTAGCGGCAGTGGGGTTGGGGAGCGAATACTGTGCGGGACCGCCCACCTTGGTCCAAAGGTAGGTGAGAGCGGTGCCTTGTCTGTCCGTCGAAGCGCTGCCGGACAGTGTAATGCTGTTGACGGGAAGGACGATCGACGTGTCTTTTCCGGCATTGGCAATGGGTGGATAGGCTCTTGCGTATTGCAGCAGCCATTCATAGATGTTCTTACCATTGGGTCGGTAAGAGGGATTGTAGGCGGCTGTTACGGTGCTATCGTGGGACTGTGTGGTCAGCTTGGTGAGGATGGCTGGTGTGGCGGGATTGAAGCTGTTGATCTTTGCAACCATATTTACGGACCATGCAATCTGGGCGGTCTGATCCGCGGTGCTGTGAATGGCCCAGACGGCAACGTTGGCGCCGGCGATGAATTTGGCTGTCGTATCGGAATAGGGGTTGTTGTAACCGGCTACGGGTACTATGGCGGCCAGTCGCTGGGCCTGGGTCAGGTTGTAAGGGGCCTGCCAGACCGCATTGCCACCCAGGCTGTATCCTGTGAGATAAAGACGGTTCAGGTCCACCCTGTAATGAGCCAGGACATAGTCGATCACCGCCTTGACATCCTGTGGGGTGGAGGGCGAGCGCATGAATTGAGGGGAGATGGCGATAAAGGAGGCGGTGTCCCCGTAGGGCGTAACGATGGAGGTGGGGAACCAGCCTTTGGCGATGTAGAGAGGGATGCCTTCTACTTTGGCCAGGTTGGCGAGATTGGAGGCGGAGCCGCTGCCAAAGGAAGCTCCTCCGTGTATATATATAATGGTGGGATATTTTTTGGATGTGGCGGTGGGATAATCCGCGGGCAGATATTCCATGTATCCCCCGCAGTTGCTGTTGATGCTGACGGTGCGGGGTGTGTTGGTTTGGGATCTTGCCGTGAAGCCGGCGAAAAGGATAAAGGATGCTATTAAAACTTTAATAAGGCTAAAGGGATACCTATAGAACATATTGGAATTTTTAGGGGAAAACAACGCTTTCAAAAAATGTGGTATACGTAAGGCAGCTGTTTTTAAAGGGGTCGCGAACGAGATGGTCAAGCAGGTGTTAAATAGCTATAGCGGGGCTTTCTTAAGGTTAGAGAAAACACTTATTGTTCAATAAGCAAATATTCCTCTAATCGATGAAACTTCAAAAAAAATATGGGGTTATTCACAAGTATGTTCATTTCTTACCATAGCATGGGGCCGTCATGGTGGTAGTATGCTGAGCGGGTACGCATGACGTATGAAAATGGAACGGAGGCAGGTCATTCGACTATTTCGGCCCGACGCGAAGGTAAAATAGGGTGTCCGCAGTGTTGCCCGAGGGCCCAGGTGAAGCAGGCGCCAAAATAAAAGATAAAGGAGCAGTAGAATACGAACAACAGCAGCAGGGCCAGGGAGGTGGATGTGCCATAGATGACCTTCATGGTGTCGTAGTTCAAAAATTTGTGCAGGAGCAGCTGTCCGGCGGCGAAGAGGAGGCCTGTAAACGATGCGCCTGCCCAGGCGATCTTTGCGTCCGGCCGGCCGTAGGAAAGGTATTTCAGGATCACAAAGAACCAGATGATCACGGTCAGCAGCATGATGAGACGGTATAACACCGCATCGACTTGTAACGGCAGGAGCCAGCCGCCGGCATCTCCCAGCAGGACAATGGAGAACAGTATACCTGCCATGAGAATTATTCCTACGGAGCGGATCCTGGTGAGAAGGATGAAGCCCAGTCCCTGCTGGTCCTTTAGCCGTATCTTCCACAATTGGTTTATGGAATTCTTTACGATCTCGAAAAGAGTGGTGGCGACGAACAGCAGGAAAATAAACCCGCCTATGCGCATGCCGGGGTTAAGGGGCAGCCGGTGCATATTCCTTACTACATCGCGTACCTGCAAGGCTATGTTCTTGTCCAGGCCTACGCTCAATTGCAGTAAGAGGTCATGACGGATGATGGTGGGATCGCCCAAAAATCCCAGGACCACAATAAGGATATAAAGGATGGGAGGCAGGGCGAAGCTGACGAAAAAAGAAGTGGCTGCCGCCATGCGCAGGGGGTCGTTCTGCCGGAACAGGCGGAAGGCGGTGTGTAGCACCCGTCCTGCGGATCCGGCGATCTTATTTGTCTTTATAGTCATCTGTCTATTTCATTCCTACGGATTGTTTGATCCCTGTGAACAGGGTCTTCCAAATGAGATTGAAGAACGATTTGTTCAAGATACGCTGAAAATGCACTTCTTTCGTTTTTGGGTCGCCCGTCTTGCTGGAATTCTTTATGAGGATATTGGCAAAGAGGCTGGCGAGATCTTTTTTATCGAGCTGTCCGTGCTCTTTATCTTTTTTAAGGAGCGAGACCTTCAGGTCTTCGTACTGCAGGGTGATCCGGCCGTTGCCGATGGAGTCGGCGCCGTCGATGTCAAAATGGAGGTGATCGATCCTGCCTTTTTCCATTCTTGCCAGGCCCATGGGTTCGGTCAGGGGGTTCAGGTCGGGGGCGTCGATGCTGCCGATGTCGCCCCGGATGTTAAACCGGCCTTGAGGGTCTTTCAGCTTCATGACCAGCCGGGCCTGTACGGGCGTTTTGTTCAGGAGCCTCGCATGAAAGTCCACAATGCATCGTCGATCTTTTTGCAGGTCTGCCCGCCTGTTGGTAACGTTTCGGATGCCGGCATGGATGTCGTAGAACCGGAGTTTGCCGGTGCTGTCGCTCCTGCCGTTCCTTTCCTTGTATTCGATGAAAGAGTGGGTGAATATGATGTTGTTGATGGTGAGGGGAAAGGGAACGTTCATCAATTGCTGTTGTGGATACTTTCCAACCTTGCTGGTAGTGTCGGGCGGGCGGGAGATATCACGGTATACCTTGAACGCGCTTTCGCCGATGATAAGACTATCGGCCAGGATGGCCTTACGCCATAGCGCCTTTCTGTCGATGTGGCGGAGAGCGATGTTTTGGAGTAAAAAATCGTATCTGTCCTTTTGCATCGGAAAGGAGGCAGCAAAGGCCGTTTCGGAGAGGTGGGGTTTGATCTTTGCCTGTGCTACGTGCAGGGTGTTGTCTGTGCTGGTGAACCGGAGGCTGTCTATCCCGATCGTATATTTTTTGTTGCTGGTGGACAAGGCGAGTTCTTTACAGTCGAGGGCGAGTTCGCGCGAGAAAAGGATGGTGGTGCTGTCTTTTTGGGCGCTGCTGTCGATGAGAAGATGGGATAGCAGGAGAGAAACCTTATTGCCGCGGAAATATGTTTCGGAACTGTCCAGGCCGCCGACGAGGATCGTTGCATCGTTGATCTGCACGCTGTCGATGGCTATTTTCAGGAGCCGTCCCAGCAATTGTTTGGCGAGGTCGGGGGTGGGGTTGTATACGGAGGTATCCTTTTTGAAGTGTTGGAGCATGATCCGGATGCGTGCGCCTGTCACCTCTATCTTTCCTCCTTCCAGCTCTTTGGTGAGCAGGGCTTTGGGCGTTCTGACGCGGGCGATGTCGAGGGCGTCGACGTGAATTTGCAGCAGTATGTGCGGGTCTTTGTTTTCCCTGACCAGCTGCTGGTAAACGGCTGTGTCGGGGCGTATATCTATATTCCTTACATGCAGCATGCCGGCGACCTCGTCGAATGCCAGGTGATCATAATAAAGCATATAAAGTCCTTTTGTCTTTTCCTTTACGGTGCGGGCGATCTTTTTTTGCGCGAAGTGGTATTTGTAGAACTGCCAGGCGATGACAAGCAGCACGATGGCGGCCAGTATGGACACAAGGAGTACTCTCATTCTTTTTTGCATGGACATATAGGGGTATGGGTAAATATTATGCCAATCGTAGATACGGATGACAGGGGAGGCGTCTAAAAAGGAGTGGGAGCGGATCAGGTCGTAGGTGGACAGGGATATACAAAAAAGCATTGGCCGGCTAAAGGGGGCTATGGAGAATTGAGTAATATTCGCCACAATGCGGGGAGGGGGGCGGGGAACCTGCTGTGGGGGACGGTGGACAGACCGAAAAAAATCTTTTTTTAAAAGCTTGCAGGGATCAGGAAATTCTACTTACTTTGTATTTCAAAGTGCTTTTATTATGGATCATCCCAGTCAGGCCAATGAATCTTTAGAGACCCTCCAGGACATCCGGCGGATGATGGAGCGCTCTTCCCGTTTTATCTCCCTGAGTGGGCTGAGCGGTGTGAGTGCCGGGGTCTGTGCGTTGATCGGGGCTTATATAGCGCATGGCTGGATCATAGCTTATTATGGCGGCGTGACTGTACGGGGGATCGATCGGGGTTCTATAGGCCGTCATGGGTATATGCATGACGAGGCGGAGGGGTTGAAGTGGAAGCTGATCGGGTTGGCGATAGCGGTATTGGCGGCGGCGCTGCTGTCCTCCACCTTCTTCACCTGGCGGAGGGCGAGGAAGAGCAATCTGCCTATCTGGGATGTCACGTCCAAGAAGCTGTTCATCAACATGCTGATCCCCCTGGTAGCGGGAGGATTTTTTGTGCTGGGCATGCTTTATCATACGGATTGGGACTATGTGGCGCCTACCTGTCTGGTGTTTTATGGGCTGGCGCTGGTGAATGCGAGTAAATATACGTTGACGGATATTCGTTACCTGGGTTTTCTGGAGATCATACTGGGATGTATCAGCATGTATTACCTGCATTGGGGGCTTTATTTCTGGACGGTTGGTTTTGGAGCGCTGCATATCATATATGGACTGATCATGTGGTGGAAGTATGAGAGGGGGGCGGGTGTATGAAGAATCCGATCGGCAATCTGAATAAGGTGTTCGATAGCCGCATCCGGGTGGGGGTGATGAGCATTCTTATGATGAACCAGGAGATCAGCTTCAATGATCTGAAACAATTGCTGGAGCTGACGGATGGTAACCTGGCTTCTCATCTGATCAACCTGGAGGAGAATGGGTTTATCAAGGTGCACAAGGGGTTCATCGGCAGGAAGACGAATACGACCTACTCGATCACCAAGGCGGGGGAGAAGGCGTTCAAAGACCATCTCGAAGCGTTGGAAAGTATTATAAAGGGGATGGGGAAGGGGTAGAAAAATGGGCCATGAACAGGCGGCCTGACCGGCGGGACAAGGGTTTAACAACCTTTTTTGAGAGTAAAAAGGCCTTAACAGGCCCTTTTTTGGAACCATGAACTTTGCAATTCAAAGTACTTTTTTAAAAATAACGTTATGACAACATCACTCTCACAGCACAGGAATAGCAGGAGCGTCTCAAGGCCCCTTATCTCGGGGATACTCGGGATCACGCTGCTGCTGCCTGCCAGCTTCTTTATGCTGACCATGCTGGCGCGTCTCTTCTTTGGCACCAGGCGTCCCTATCACTATATCGCCCCGTCTTTTTTACAATCTCCTTTTGACCCGCTGGCTTTGCACAAGGCGCAGTTCATCATCGGCAGCCTCTTGCTGGCCATTGTAACGAACGGGCTGGCAGCGCTGCAATTCCGGCTGCAGAGGGGGCGCAAGGGATGGGAGGTGCAGGTGTTCTACCGGCGTCACTGGCTGAATACGGCGATTGCGTTGCAGGCAGTGCTGCTGCTGGTGACATTGCTGGTGTATACGGTGATACAGCACATTCGTTATTAGATCCATTAAACAAAGCTATATGAACACAGCAATAACATTCCGCGTTCTCGCCACACTGCTGGCAATAGGATTTTTGGTGGTAGTATACGATATGATCATTCGTAACGGGTATGGATATGTGGACACAGCGTATTACCTATTTGTCAATACCACCTGTACTGCCTTCTGGTGGAAGTGGATGATGGACTGGACAAAAAAGCAGCCAATATGAAGATTAAAATGATCTTACCAGCGCTGACAGAGGCCAAAAGTCCTTTCTGGCGACCGATAAAATACTCTCTCTTTCCGCCGCTGGGTCTTGCCACCCTGGCGGCCTACTGCTCACCGGACGATGCCATCGATCTGCAGGATGAGCATGTGGAAGAGGTGAATACTCATGATGAACCTGACCTGGTGGTGATACAGGTGTATATCACGAATGCTTATCGTGCGTATGCATTGGCAGATCATTACCGGAAGAAGGGCGCTTATGTCTGTCTGGGAGGGTTGCATGTCAGCTCGCTGCCGGAAGAGGCGATGGGCCATGCGGATTCGATCTTTGTTGGCCCGGGGGAGGATACTTTCCCTCAATTCCTACAAGATTTCCGTGACGGCTGCCCCAAGAATATTTACCGCAACCATCATCGGGATATAGAAAGCATCCCGCCTATCCGCCGGGACCTGATCAAGCGGAGCCGGTATCTCGTACCCAATTCCATCGTTGTGTCGAGGGGGTGTCCTCATCACTGTGATTTTTGTTATAAGGACGCATTTTTCGAAGGAGGGCGCAGCTTTTACACGCAAAAGGTGGATGCGGCCCTGGCGGAGATCGACCGGCTGCCGGGACGGCACTTGTATTTTCTGGATGATCATTTACTGGGTCATCAGCGATTTGCCACCGGATTGTTTGAAGGGATGAAGGGAATGAACCGGGTATTCCAGGGAGCAAGCACCATCGACGCGATACTCCGGGGCGACCTGATCGAGCGGGCGGCAGCGGCAGGTATGCGCAGTGTCTTTGTGGGTTTTGAAACATTGAGCAATGGAAATCTTATACAGAGCAACAAGCGGCAAAATATTGGAAAGAATTACGAGCAGGCTATTCAGCGACTGCATTCGCTGGGTATCATGATCAATGGAAGTTTTGTTTTTGGATTGGACGAGGACGACCCGGATGTGTTTCGCCGGACGGTGGATTGGGCGGTAAAAAATGCGCTGACCACCTGCACTTTTCATATCCTAACCCCTTACCCGGGCACACGCCTATTTGCAGATATGGAAGCGCAGGGCAGGATATTGCATAAGAGCTGGGACCGGTACGACACACGCCAGGTAGTTTACAAAACGGTAGGGCTCAGCGCAGAAGAACTGAAGAGGGGGTATGACTGGGCCTACCGTTCATTTTATTCCTGGAAAAATATTTGGCAGGCCAGTATGCAGCATGACGACGTCAAGCACCGGCTCAAGCATTTTGCGTATGCGGGCGGGTGGAAGAAGTTCGAGCCGATGTGGAATTTCCTTATCAAGACGGAGGGGCTGAATAAGATGCTGCCCCTGCTGGAAGCAATTTTATCAAAGGTTAACAGATCGGGAAGAAAGCCGCAGGATGGATCTTTGTCGCCCTTCCCGGCCATTGCGTAAATTTATGGACAATTCAATCAGCATGTTAGACGATCAAAAGTTCTCGATCCGCGGACGGCTCAGAAGTTTTTATTATGCCGGGGCGGGGTTAAGGCAATTTTTCCGGCAGGAACATAATGCCCGTATACATCTCGCAGCAGCCATTGTCGTCAGTGTCCTGGCCTGGTGGTTAAAGGTCTCGCATACGGAGGCGATAGCGCTGGTAATCGTTATCGGGCTGGTCTGGGTGACGGAGATACTGAATACCTGCCTGGAAAAGGCGATGGACTTTATCACGCGGGAGACGCATCCCGAAATAAAAATCATTAAAGACCTGGCAGCGGGTGCGGTGCTTATCGCCACGATCACGGCTGTCATCGTCGGATTGTTCATCTTTATTCCCAAGTTCTTATGAATAAGTATACCATAGTACCCGGGGTGTCCGGCCCCGCCCGCAGCCGCTGGGGCATCCTCTCCACGGAGATGGACAGGCTGCTATTCCTTTCCATGCTGTTCAGCTGTCTGCTGACGGCGGCGCGTGTCGTGCATACGGAGCATCGTCATTTTATTTTCCTTGTCTGGAATCTTTTTCTGGCCTATATACCTTATTTTATTTCCACGGCAGTGACGCGGATGGACGCCAAGGCGGCGGGACGTGGCCCCGGATGGTGGGCGCTGGCGCTGCTGTGGCTGCTGTTCATACCCAACTCTTTTTACATCATCACGGATCTCTATCATCTGGGGGACCTGTACAATGACAGGACCATGCCGCAGTGGTTCGACCTGGCGATGATCCTTTCCTTTGTATGGAACGGGCTTTTGCTGGGCGTGCTGTCCGTGAGACAGATGGAGCGGCTACTTGTACCAAAGCTGACATTGATAAGAGAGCTGCTCTTCCTCTACCCTGTCATGTGGCTGAATGCGCTGGGTATCTACATCGGCAGGTACCTGCGATACAATAGCTGGGACATCGTGACGGACCCTTTCCGGCTGTTGAGGGATATTGCGATGATGGTGATACATCCTCTGCAGCATCAGAATACCTGGGATATGGTGTTCTGCTTTTCCATCCTTATGACGCTGATCTATCTGCTGATGAAAAGGATCAGCAAGGCGCTGACCTGAGGTAAACGGAACTTTTATGTATACAATTTTTGACGGGCTTACGGCCCGTCCGGACTCTCTTTGCTAAAATAAATATATGGAAAATATCATCAAAAGTTTCTGGGATCGCAACAAGATCATCCTGAAAAGTTTTTTTATCGGTCTACTGGTACTGCTATTGCTCATCCCCGCGGCGTTTATACAAAGCCTGGTGACGGAAAGGCAATCCCGGCAGCAGGAGGCTGTCGGTGAGATCAGCTCGAAATGGGCGGGTCCTCAGACTGTGACGGGACCTGTTATCGGCATTCCTTACAAGGAGATGACGACCTATGACAACAAGACAACGGAAGTAAAGAAATGGGCTTATTTTCTTCCGGACAAGCTGGATATACAGGCGCGTATCATCCCGGAGAAAAGATACCGGGGTATCTACCAGGTCATTGTCTATACGGCGGCGCTGCAGGTCAAAGGTTCTTATGACAGTCTGCGTATAGAGGAGCTGGGGATTCGCCCGGAGCAGCTACTCTGGAACGAGGCAGCCGTATTTTTTGATATCAGCGATGTGCAGGGGCTCAAGGAAGAGATGACCCTTCATCTGGCAGGGAGCAGCCTGGACCTGGTACCCGCCAAATATTTGACGGATCAATTTCAGCACTCCCTAAGCGCGGCATTGCCTGCTGCCATTGCCAGCACGCGCGGTCCACTGGACTTCACGGCTACGGTGGAGCTAAAAGGCTCGGGCAATCTTCTCTTCGTACCGGCCGGCAAGGCGACGACGGTCAAAACGACCTCCTCATGGCCTGATCCCAGCTTCGCGGGCAGCTATCTCCCCGATGTGCGTACGGTGAAGGACAGCGGCTTCGAGGCGGACTGGAGAGTGCTGTATCTCAATCGCAATTTTCCGCAACAATGGAAGGGCAATCAATATGAGATGAACAAGTCCGCCTTTGGGGTGAATCTGATCGTGCCGGTGGACGCTTATCAGCAGACCACCCGAAGCGTGAAATATTCGATCCTTATCATCCTGCTGACCTTTACGGCCTTTTTCCTCATCGAATGGGTCTATCGCAGGGCGATACATTCGCTGCAGTATATACTGGTGGGCTTTGCGCTCTGTCTGTTCTATACGTTGCTGCTGTCCTTTTCGGAATACATCGGTTTCAACGGGGCTTATCTGGTAGCGGCTTTGGCGACCATGCTGCTCATCGCCTGGTATGTTCGGAGCATTCTGCGCAGCTCGAAGATGTCTCTATTTATCGGGGTGCTGCTGACACTGTTGTACGGATTTATCTTCACGCTGATACAGCTGCAGGATTATGCCTTGCTGATGGGTAGTGTCGGATTGTTTATCACGTTGGGCGTCGTCATGTATTTTTCGAGAAAGATCAAATGGACAGAAGAAAAGTAAGCTATGCCTGTATGATATTCAAACTGACAGCATCGCTGGTAATGTTGTTACCCGGGGGCTTTCTCAGGCTTGACAGATTTTTCCACGAGGAGGAAGGCACCTCATTGGTATGCCCTGAGGCATACGGCTTTTTGTTCCTTACGCTGATGGTGGCGCATGCGTATTGTACTGAACGAACTGCAGCAATACGGCGAAAAAGGCGGCATGTATCAGCTGTAAAGTGATGGCATCCCAGTTCTCGATCAGGGTGGTACCGAAGATGAGAGCGATCATGACGAGCGCACCGGCGATAAGGGCGACTTTTGTAAAGAGACCGGTGATCAGCAGCAGCCCGACGGTGAATTGACCGAACATGCTGGACCCAGGAACCGTCGAAACGGTTCGTCCGTAATCTACTCAAATAAAGGGAGCTGCAGGGGATTATTCGGCTGTCCTTTGCCGGGGGCTGCGCGGCGGCGGCTCCTGGCGGGCGCGGATGAGACTTCTGCGGGGGCCGGTGTGGAGGATGGCTTGTCACCGGCGGCTCCCTGTATGGTATATACGGCCGTCTCCTCGTATCGCGAAGCGAGCACGATCCTGATACCGCCGGACTGGCCGTTGAAAAGATCCTGCACCAGGTCGGGGTCATTGTTGTTCTGTGAAAGATGGGCCAGGAACAAATGACTCATGAATGGAGGGCGGTGGGCCATAAAAAGCTCCAGGGCCTGGCGGTTCGACAGATGCCCTTGTCCGCCGCTAATGCGTTTCTTCAGATGATAGGGGTAGCTGCCCTTATGTAACATATCCTCGTCGTAGTTGGCTTCGAGGAAGGCGGCATGGCATTTCCGGAAATGCCGGACAAGGTGCTCGCAGGGGGCGCCGATGTCGGTGAACACGCCGATGATGGTAGGGCCGTCGGAGATGATAAAGCTGTGCGGGTCGGCTGCGTCATGAAATTTTGGGAAGGCGGTGATGGACAGGTCCCCTATCGGGATGGGTTCATAAGCCTGGAAGGCGGTGACGAGATGGTCGTCGATGGGGAAGCTGCTGTTCTGCCGGGTGCCCGCCGTGATATAGACGGGTAGTTGGTACTTTTTTGCGATAATGGGAATGCCTTTGATATGGTCGTCGTGCTCGTGGGAAACAAATATCGCCCGGACCTTTTCGAAAGAAAGGCCGAGCCGGCGCATGCGTTTTTCCGTCTCGCGGCAGGAGAGTCCGGCATCCACGAGGATGGCTTCCTGGTCGTTGCCGATGTAATAGCAATTGCCATTGCTACCGGAATTGAGTGAAGTGATATAGACTGGCATTCGAACTACGAAGGTAACTTGAAATGAGCAACGAGGGGAATGGAAATAT
>DASZWE010000479.1:0-5417 GCA_035546735.1 Puia sp. | reverse complement strand
TCGATACTGATAAACTTCGAGGCGCTGAGATGCTTGCGCAGACGGGAGATAAAGACATCCAGGCTACGCCCTAAAAAGTAGTCGTTCTCTCCCCACAGCTGTGTCAATATCTCCTCACGCCGGAGGATACGGTTCTCGTTGCGGAAGAGATAATCCAGCAGTTCGGATTCCCGGGGCGTCAGGATAATGTCTTTTTGCCTGCCGATATGAAGCTTTAACGTGTCCTTATGGAACTGTACATCCCCCCGTATAATGGCGCTGGCCTTGACGACAGGCGTGGCGACCGGTATCCTCCGGATGATATTCCGGATCCGTAACACCAGCTCATCTACATCGAAGGGCTTCGCAATATAGTCGTCCGCCCCGATCTTCAAACCACGCAGCCGGTCCGCCTTTTCATTACGGGCCGTGAGAAAAAGAAAGGCGATATCATGTCCCAGGCTCACGATCTTCTCAGCCAGCTCGAACCCATCCATCTCGGGCATGGATACATCGATGAGGACAATATGATATTGCTGGGGATCCTTCCTTATCTGTTCATAGGCCAGCTTCCCGTTCTTCATCCAGTCCACCTCAAAGTCGGATATCTCCAGGTACTGTTTTACCACATTACCCAGGTCTGCTTCGTCCTCTACCAGCAATATTCTTGTCTTCATGGCCCGAAATTATAAAGGAATACTGATAATAAATGTACTGCCCTCTCCTTCCGTACTCAACAGCTCGATCTTCCACCCATGTGCATCCACCGCCTGCTTCACATAGAAAAGCCCCAGTCCCAGCCCCTTTACCTGCCCGTTGTTGTTCTTCATATCCCTGTAAAACTTATCGAACGCATGTTTGCGTATCTCCGGCGGCATGCCGATACCATTGTCCTTGACAGTGATGGTGATACCCTTCCGGTCCTCATCGGTGGTGACGGTTATCTGCTTGTCCGCCCGGGTGTTGTATTTGATGGCATTGTCAAAAAGATTCAGAAAGATGGTAGTGAACCAGAATTTGTCCAGCATGACATTGTCCCGGACCGCATGCTTCTGCAGACAGAAATGAGCATTGACGCCCGAAAGCTTGAGCCTGTAATCCAGCAATATTTCCTCCAGCAGCCGGTGGATGGATTGCTCTTCCTTTTGTAAAGGGATCTTATTCATGGTCGTGATCTCGAGCACCTGGTTGATCAGGGTACGCAGCCGGTCGGTCTGCCGCTGTACCACTTCCGTCAATGGCCGGATGCTTTCCTTATTGGAAATGATCTTTTCATTCTGCATGGTCTTGTTGGCGACGATAATGGCCGACAGCGGGGTATTGAATTCATGCGTAATGCTGTTGATAAAGTCGGACTTCATCTCGGACAGCTTTTTCTGCCGGAGCCAGTTGCGGAAGGTAATAAAGAAGAGCAGGACCACGATGGCGATGGACACCAGCGACAGGAGGAAGGTAGGCATCATCAGCTTCAGTATCGTCAGCCTCCTGTTGATAATATCCACGTGAAGGCTAAAGCTGGCGCCATAGCTGTGGTCCACGGGACTCGTCACCGCAAGAAAGGTGGCCAGGTTGTTGCCCGATATATCCTGCAGCGTACCACCTATCCGGACGCCATAAGGATGCTGAATAGCAGCGTCGATATGCTCGTATTTCTCTTTCTTGTTGTAAAGGCTCACATACTTGTTGCTTTGGAAGGCGATGTCGATGGACTCCACAAGAAGGGCGTACTCCAGCTGCCGGCTAAGGTTATGCTTCCTAATGATGCCCTGTAGTATGCTGTCGATATTGCTGGCCTTCCGCAGGGAGGCGAATGCGCTGTCGCACAGCTTCTGTTTCAGAAGATTGAACCCCGATGTGTCCTCGTGATGAAGCCGCTCCAGCTCCTGCATATTCCGGTAGATATATCCATCCAGTATCCGCTGCCCGCCGGGTATGATCTTGTCATTGCGTATGGCGGCCGTATAGTCGGTATTGATAATGCCCAGCTCCTTGAGATAGTAATGGTCATTCTTTAGCTCGTAAGTATTGTACAACAGGAAGAACTGTACGGAAGAAAGTACCAGCAGGCTGACGACGGCGATGATCTTATGGGCAGTAGTAGTATACTTCATTGGAATTTAGCAGCAAAGGAATTCACCCGATTGCAGGCGCGCTGCCTCCGGACCCTACCAAGTTATTTGAAATTTACTTCATACAAAAAAAATTTCTACTCAGCAGGTTTAGGGGCATTTAATATTCGTTAACAATCCATTTAATGTTTATTGACAACATACCGCGTATCGTGTAAATATCTTTATTTCGCCCTAAATTAAAATACCAGGCATGAAACGATTCTTTTTAGCGCTGCTCTTGCCAGCAGCCTTTTTGAGTAGGGCAAATGGCCAGATGGTCACAAAAGTAACAGACCCCGTAGACTATGTCAACCCGCTGATGGGTACCCAATCCACAAGCGATCTTTCCAGCGGAAATACGTATCCTTCTATCGCCCTTCCATGGGGCATGAATTTCTGGACACCACAGACAGGCAGAATGGGTGATGGCTGGCAGTACACTTACACAGCGACGAAGATCAGGGGCTTTAAACAAACACATCAGCCCTCGCCCTGGATGAATGATTATGGCGAGTTCTCTTTAATGCCGGTGACAGGTCATCTGCGTATCACAGAGAATGAACGCGAATCCTGGTTCTCGCACAAGGCGGAAGTGGTAAAGCCATACTACTACAGCGTTTACCTGGCAGATTATGATGTGACGACAGAAATAGCGCCCACGGAACGCGCCGCCTGCTTCCGGTTCACATTCGCAAAGACGGATAGCGCATTCGTAGTCGTCGATGCATACGATAAAGAGTCATACATCAAAGTGATACCTTCGGAAAATAAAATTGTCGGTTATTCCACGCGCAACAGCGGCGGGGTGGCGAAAAATTTTAAAAATTATTTCGTCATCGTCTTTGACAAACCCTTTATATCGCAGTTTACCTGGTCGGGCAAGGACCTGAAAGACTCGCTGGAGCTGCATGACAAACACGTTGGCGCCGTCGTTCAATTCAGCGCGCCTGCCCGCGGCTCCGTCGTCAACGCCCGGGTATCCTCCTCCTTTATCAGCATCGAACAGGCCGAACAGAATCTGAAAGAAACGGACCGCTCGACCCTGGAATCCGTTGCCGCCAAAGGCCGCGATGTCTGGAACAAGACGCTCGGCAGGATCCAGGTAGAAGGAGGCACGATCGACCAGGTACGTACTTTTTATTCCTGCCTCTATCGGATGCTCTTCTTTCCTCTGAAGCTTTATGAAAAGGACGCCAGCGGAAAGATCGTTCACTACAGCCCTTATAACGGACAGGTGGAGCCCGGATACCTTTTTGCAGGCACAGGCTTCTGGGATACCTTCCGCGCATTGTATCCCTTCCTCAACCTCGTCTATCCCTCCATTAATAAGGAAATGCAAGAGGGTCTTATCAACGACTATAAAGAAGGCGGCTGGCTGCCCGAATGGTCCAGCCCGGGCTATCGCAGCGTAATGGTAGGCAACAACTCGGCCTCTGTCGTAGCGGATGCCTACCTCAAAGGGTTGAGAGGATACGACATCAACACCCTGTACCAGGCATTGCTGAAAGACGCCAACAACGAAGGCCCCATACCCGCCGTAGGACGCTATGGAGTAGCTTATTACAACAAATTAGGGTACGTGCCTTATGATGTCAAAATAAATGAACATGCCGCCCGGACATTGGAGTATGCCTACGATGATTTCACCATCTATAAATTGGGCAAGGCCCTGGGCCGTCCCGCGGAAGAGCTGAAGCTGTATGCACAACGTTGCCAGAACTACAAAAATCTCTTTGATCCCGAACATAAGCTCATGCGGGGCAAGAACCAGGATGGCAGCTTCCAGTCCCCCTTCAATCCCTTCAAATGGGGCGACGCTTTTACGGAAGGAAATAGCTGGCACTATAGCTGGAGCGTATTCCACGACATACAAGGCCTTATCGACCTGATGGGCGGCAAAAAGACATTTGTACAAATGCTGGATTCCATCTTTATCATGCCCCCAACCTTCGACGACAGCTATTATGGAGGCGTGATCCATGAGATCAGGGAAATGCAGATCGCAGGCATGGGTCAGTATGCGCACGGCAACCAGCCCATCCAGCATATGATCTACCTGTACAACTATGCGGGTCAGCCCTGGAAAGCACAGTATTGGATAAGAGAATCCATGCGCAAATTGTACAAGGCTACGCCCGATGGATACTGCGGTGACGAGGACAATGGTCAGACCTCGGCTTGGTATGTATTTTCCGCCCTGGGCTTTTATTCCGTCTGCCCCGGCACGGATCAGTATGTCCTGGGCACGCCTCTTTTCAAAAAGGCCACCCTCCACCTGGAGAATGGCAAGACCTTCGTGATCGATGCGCCGGCCAGCAGTGAAAAAAATATGTACATCGATAACGCCACCTTGAATGGCCAGCCCTATGGAAAGAACTGGATATCCCATTTCGACATTCAGAAAGGAGGCCAGCTCAACCTGTCCATGAGCGCTGTACCTAACAAGAGCAGGGGAACGGAAGCCAGCACATACCCGTACTCATTCACAACCGACAAGGATAAACCCTAAGCTAAAAAATGAAAAACCGCAGTGTCCGTTTGTTCGTGCTTACCCTGTTTGTTTTGGCTGCAACAAAAGGAATAGCGCAGCCCCAAAATCCGGCCCAAACCAAAGTAATAATGGGGGACTCGCTGGTGTATGGCAAGTATTCGCTCATCTTCGCCAGCAACGATGCGGAATTCGATTCGCTGACAAGACAGAACATGATCAATGTCTTTTTCACCGTGTACCCGCGGATGGTGGAGCGGTTCAATAAGAGCTCGCTGACGAAGGTGCGATTCTTTATCGACACTGCCTACAAGGCGGTGGCGGAGACAGGAGATGGGACCTCCCGTTTTAATCCGGCCTGGATGAAGCGCTATCCACAGGACGTCGACGTAGTGACGCACGAGGTAATGCACATCGTACAGGACTACAAAGGCGACGGACCGGGATGGCTGACAGAAGGCATCGCTGACTATGTACGGTATGTATATGGAGTGAATAACAAAGGCGCCCGCTGGTTCCTGCCGGACTACAGACCCGGTCAGAGCTATAAGGACGCCTACCGGGTGACGGCAAGATTCCTCCTCTGGGTGGAAAAGAACAAGTACAACAAGATAGTGGACGACCTGGACAAGGCCATGCGCGACGGAACATATACACCCCGGCTTTGGACAAAGCTGACAGGCAAGACGGTAGATGAGCTTTGGGATGAATACGCAAAGAACCCGGCGCTTGAGCTGAACTATAAGTAGTGGAACATTTTTTTGTAGACCTTGCTAAAACGATTTAACACATATGAATTAACCCGGGATAGAGACCATCGATAAAACGGGGGCTTTATT
>DASZWE010000478.1:0-16087 GCA_035546735.1 Puia sp. | reverse complement strand
AACCCGGAAGATATCGAATCTATCAACGTCCTGAAAGGGCCGGCTGCATCCGCCCTCTATGGTCTGCGGGGGCAGTTTGGCGTTATCCTTATCACCACTAAAAAGGGCAGTAAGAACAGCAAGCCCACCGTGACATTCAGCTCCGCCGCCTCGGTAGAAAAGGCGGGTAATTTTATGCCGCTGCAGAATATTTACGGCGCCGGCTCCACACTCAACTTCGAAACGGTGACCATCAATGGGGTCGACACCAAATATGTAGACGGCACCTGGGATGAGAGCTGGGGCCCGAAAATGGACGGCACGCCGGTGCGGCAGCAGTATAGCTTCTACCGCGCCGACCCGGACTTTGGCAAAGCCACGCCTTTTGTACCTCATCCCAACAATATCAAAGAATATTTTGTCACGGGGCGCACCTTGAACAATAGCCTTTCCATGACGGGCGGCGGACAGAACACCACTTTCCGTCTGTCGTACAACAATACGGACGTCACGGGCATCGAGCCTAACACCTACCTCAAAAGGAATAATCTTTCCTTCAGCGGATCGCTGACCATCACGCCCAACCTTGTGGCGACGGCCGACCTGAATTATGCCCAGAATAAAGGGCAGCGGCCTTCACAGGGGTACCAGGCCCTGGGATCGCGCAACATGTACCAGTGGTTCGAGCGTAACCTGGACATGCAAAAGCTGAAGCAGTACAAATATTCGGACGGTACCTTCTATCAGTGGAATGTAAACGATCCTAATTCGGAGGGCGTATATGACGACCCGACGCCCATCGATTGGAACAATCCTTATTTCGACGCTTACGAGAATCCGGCCCATGACTCGCGCGACCGGTTCTTCGGAGATGTTGGCCTTCGCTGGACCGTCCTGCCGGGTCTATCCGTCAGCGGTTTTGTAAGACAGGACGGTTTTACCCAAAACCTGGATGGACGTAATGCTCCCGGGGGTAGGGGAACACCCGACTTTTGGATAGGCAAATATCAATCGAAAGAAATGAATTACGAATTCCTTGCGCAATACAGCAAGGAATTTGGCGACGTCTCCCTGAATGTGAACCTGGGTGGAAATATACTTACACAGCGATATGACTATCTCCGGGAAGAGACACAAGGAGGATTTGTTACCCCGGGATTTTATAATATCGCCAACTCGCTGGAAAGGCCGCTGGTAGATAATTACCTGCGGAAAAAAGAGGTAAGGAGCGCGTACGGGTCGGCCACGCTTGGATTTATGAATACGTTCTTCCTGGATGCCAGCTTGCGGAACGATATTTCTTCCACGCTGCCGCAGAACAACAATTCCTACCTGTATCCTTCCGTATCCGCCAGTATTCTGTTCAGCGAGCTGTTGAAAGTTCAGCCCCTGTCCTATGGAAAGATACGCCTGAGCTTTGCCCAGGCAGGCTCCGACATTTCACCGTATCTGACGACGGGCTATTTTACGCTTGGTCAGCCCTACGGCAGCACCTTCCCCATGGATGTGCCGGATATACTCAACAATCCCAACCTGAAACCTTCATTGGGCACGGCCTATGAAGCAGGGCTGGATACTAAGTTCTTCGAAGGACGGCTGGCGCTCAGCGCCACCTGGTACCATCAGAATAACAAAAATGCCGTGCTTCCGCTGGACGTATCCGGTACCAGCGGTTATACCACCACCGAGATCAATGCGGGCAACATCGAGAACAAAGGCATCGAGCTGACCTTATCCGCCACGCCGGTGAAGACAAAGGATGGCAGCTGGACCACCACCTTTAACTTCAGCCGCAACACCAGCAAGATCATATCTCTTTATCCCGGGCTTCATTCCTACCAGCTGGATTACAACCGGTACGCAAGTGTAGATATGTACCTGCTCGCCAATGAAGGGGAACCCTTCGGCACCATCGTGGGCAATGGCTATAAACGGGATCAGAAAACAGGGCAGGTCCTTTTGGATGCCAACAACCTGCCGCAATACGAATCAGGACATAAGCTGGGCAATGTACTGCCAAAATTCACCGGCGGATGGCAGAACACACTCTCCTTTATGGGCCTCGACCTGTCTGCGACCATCGACTTCCAGAACGGGGGCAAATTCATCAGCTGGTCCAAAATGCTGGCCGTGAAGAGCGGGCAGGCAGCCGAGACAGCAGCGCTGAACGACAAAGGCAAAAACGTGAGGGATGATCTCGCGTCCGGAGGTGGCGTAAAAGTGTCGGGTGTCTCCTCGGTGACAGGACAGACGGTCACTGCGTATGTAGCGGCCAGGGCCTACTTCAGGAATGTCCTTGGCTCCAAGATCTATGATCCGTGGACAGAGGATGCCAGTTATATTCGGTTGCGGGAGGCAAGAGTGGGATATACGATTACGAAGACTGTCATTCCCACCTTGCCTTTCAGAAGCCTGAACCTGGCACTCATCGCCCGCAACCCCTGGATGATCTGGCAGAAAGCGCCGAAAGGCGTCAATCCTGCGGAACTGGCCACCGGTTCGTCCTCGCTCAACTGGCTGGAAACCGGTCAGCTGGCCACTGCGCGTTCTTACGGGGTAAACCTGACACTCTCCTTTTAAAAATCACTACCATGCGAACAAAACTCTTTATCATAGCAGCGTTTATAACGTCGGTGGCTGCACCGGGATGTAAAAAATTCCCTGCTGACATCAATGTCAGTCCCAATAATCCTACGGTGGCTTCCAATGCGCAATTGCTCACTTCCTCCATTAACTACCTGCCGGTGGTCATCGAAGGCATCTCCGGGGCCCTGTATACCCAGCAATGGGCGGAAAAACCTTATACGGACGACTCCCGGTATATTTCTATCAACTTCGATTTTTATGGTATCTATGCAGGACCGTTAGAGAACCTTCAAACCATCATCGATGGCGCCACCTTCAATGCGGAGGAAGGTTCCAAAAACAACCAGCTGGCTGCCGCCCGGATACTGCGTGCATACTTTTATTGGTTTATGACGGACAGATGGGGTGACATTCCTTATTCGGAGTCTTTAAAGGGGAAAGACAATTTCGCACCCCAATACGATGCGCAAAAGGATATTTATTACGATCTGCTGAAGGAGCTGAAAGAGGCTGCCGCGCAGATCGACGATGGGAATGGCGTGACAGGGGACCTGTTATATAACGGGGACATGGATAAATGGAAAAAATTCGCTAACTCCATGCGGGTATTGATGGCATTACGTCTCTCAAAGATCGACCCGACCAAGGGCAAGGCGGAGCTGGCGGATGCAGTGGCAGGCGGTGTTTTTACGGACAACAGCGATAATGCCGCCTATGTCCACCTGGCTGACCCCGTCAATCAGAACTACTGGTACTATGTAGCGGATGTGCAGAACCGTCAGTGGTACTGGATCAGCAAGACCCTTACGGATTATATGGACCCCTTGCAGGACCCGCGTCTGCCCATTTATGCCGATCCGGCGCCGTCTACGGGTGACTATGCCGGCGTGCCTTATGGTCTGGATGGCGACTCCATTGCAAAGATCACTACCTCGAAAGTCTCTTTTATGGGAGAACATGTCCGCGCCCAGAATGCTCCCTGTTTTATCATGACATATGCAGAGGTACTGCTGGCGCAGGCCGAGGCTGATAAATTGGGATGGCTGTCCGGAGGCGATGGAGACGCGGCGCAGAAATACAATGCGGCCATCGAAGCTTCGGTACGTCAATGGGTCCGGAACAGCTTTAAAGGAGGTGTGGTGGATGATGTGGAAAAGACAGCCTATGACCCCACCGACGAAGGTGATACCACCGGGCTCGGCGCTTATCTGGCCCGGCCGGAGGTAGCGTATGATCCTGCGGAAGCATTCCGGCAGATAGCCTATCAGAAATGGGTGCATTTGTATATGAATGGATATGAAGCATGGGCGGAATGGAGACGTACGGGATATCCCGTGCTGACGCCGGCGCCGAATAACAATAATATTCCTATTCCAAGGAGGCAGGGTTATCCCAGCAGCGAGCCGAATATCAACACCAGCAATTATAAGGCTGCTATACAGGCGCAGTCCAGCTTTGGCGGGAAGGACGATCTGAATGGCAGGGTGTGGTGGGATAAGCCCTAAGCCGTAAAAAAAGCCGGGATCGATCCTGAAAGGGTTGATCAACAGCTGCTACCGACATCTTTTTCCTCCCGGGCAGATGGATACTGGACGATCCGGCCCAAAAAGAGGTCTTTTCACAAGGCGGCGACGCCGTAAGGAAAGGGCATATCGCCGGCCTGCTGGAAGCCGTCAGGTCCTTCGCCGGCCTCATGGGGAAGGACCCGGTCTAAGAGCTTGCGTATCTCACCGGCAAGCAAACCGCAGGCTGTTTTCTTTCGTTATTATTCAGGTAATTTTATAGGCAATTATAAACTTCTACTATGACCAGGCTGGGAATGCATTTATGGCTTGCGGTTTTGGCCACCATTCCAGCGTTGCATTCGGTAGAGCAATCTCAAACCTGCCCGGTCAATATCGATTTCTCCAATGGCCATCTCGTTCATTGGCTGGCCTATACGGGCAATAACAAGGACGGTAATGGACCTGACGCCATCAAAGAGTACTATAATCCCACCAGCGGCATGACCTCCTTTCCGGAATACAACCTCCCGTCCGTCAGCGGCATCCGGGTTATTACCTACCAGGACACCGATCCTTTTGGCAACTTCCCGATGATACCCACCATCAATGGCTATACCTACCATTATTCCGTTTTGCTGGGCTCGACATCCGTGGCTGAACGCCAGGCAAGCGACCCGACAAGCGGACAGCCGAATCCACCCAGCGGCCCGAAAGGCGGATATATACGTGGGATAAGCTACGTTATGAATGTTCCTCCCGGTGCATCCAACCTTCCCTATACCATGACCTATGCCTATGCCATGGTACTGGAGAACGGCACCCATCCCTCGGAACTCCAGCCAATGGCCCGGGCGATACTAAGCACCCCCGCCGGCGTGATCGATTGCGCCTCACCTGCCTATTATCTTCCAACGGATGGGGGAGGGCTGGATACTGCCACGGCGGAGGCCAATGGGTTTTCGCTAAGCCTCATGCCCACCCCCAATGAATCGCGCAATCCACAGGGCACCGGCGAGCATCTGCAGGACGTCTGGACAAAAGGGTGGACAGAGGTAACTTTCGACCTGTCGCCTTACCGCGGTCAACAGGTAACGCTGACTTTCGAAGCCGACAACTGTGTGCCGGGCGGACATTTTGCCTATGCCTATTTTGCCGTGAGGAATGTCTGTGCGGGGCTGCAGATCAGCGGAGATTCCCTTGTCTGCTCCAACGGCATCGGAAAGTACTCCATCCCTTCGCTGGACAGCGCATCGTATGACTGGTCCGTCCCTGCCGGCTGGCTTCTTCAGTCGGACAGGAATAAAAATGCCATCACGGTAGCCATCGGCTCGGCACCCGGATGGGTCGTCGCCCGGCAGAAGAACAGCTGTACCAGCCTGATCGATAGCTTATTCGTTCAGCTTTATCCCGGAGCTCTTCCACAGGCAGCGATCGCGCCCGTCGATACTACCATCTGTTATGGCGAGACGGCCTCCTTACACGCGCTTGTTACCACCGGGACGGAATACACCTGGGCCGGCAGCGGATCGTTCACGGGGGCCAATAAAGGCGTCGTCCCGGCCGTACCATTCACTGCCAGCATCCTCGCCACTTCAAAAAGCTCGGCGGATTATATTTTGAATGTACGGAATGAGGGCTGTCCCATCACCGCTTCCGATACAGTGACCGTGACGATCGTCCCTCCTATAAAGGTGGATCCCGGCCATGACACCCTGGTGGTAGTTGGTCAACCCCTCCACTTCAAGGCCACCAGCAGCGACGCCTACAAGGATGAATATCAATGGTCCCCTGCCTTCAGTCTCAGCGATCCAAATATAGCCAACCCCGTGGGCGTGTACGGACCCGGGACAAATACGATCACCTACCAGGTAAGCGCCACCGATGTCTTCGGCTGTTACGGCACTGCTGCCGTGAAGGTGACGATAGCGTCTACGCTGCCGGATATTTTTGTGCCCAACGCATTCACACCGGAGAAGAGCAGCAACAACCTGTTCCGGCCCGTCTGCATGGGAATTGCTTCGCTCGAATATTTCCGGGTATACAATCGCTGGGGGCAACTGCTATACAGCACCTCACAGACAGGCCAGGGATGGGATGGCAGGGTGCGGGGAAAATTGCAGGCCAGCGATGCGTATCTATGGATGTTGAAGGGTACGGATTACACCGGCAAGGCTATCATAAAAAAAGGCACTATGATGCTGATCCGATGAGAGCGCTCAGCGCCGTTTCTGGTTATCGGAATAGCCAGAGCCATACCCCCCGCTTTGAGGTATTTTATTATTTACAATAATTTAATACCTTGGTCATATATTGATAATTGAGAATATCTATCGCCTGCCTACCGCCCTCTGATAAGTAGCCATTTAAAGCATACCCTTTGTATTACCTGAACATGGATTGGGAAAAGAAATTTATGTATATAAATCTGTTTCAATGCCTGTTTCCGAAATACTGCTTGGCCCCGAAAAGATCCCTTATGGAGCAAAATTGATAGAGATATCTTCAGGAGAGAAGGATATTTTTATTATCAGCGATCTGCATCTTGCCGCAGGACTCAACAGCAACGGGAATTACGATGGTACCGAGAACTTTTTTGCCGACAGCTCTTTCGTCCGCTTTCTGGACCATCTTGGAAAAAAGCTCACCGGCAAAAAGAAGGGGCTTCTTATCATCAACGGGGACCTGGTGGATTTTCTCCGGATACGGAATATCCCCGCTACAGCAAAAGATTTCGAGACCTGGAAGCAGACGCTGGATGACATCGGGCTATCCATTTCCATAGACCAGCTCACCGCTTCCATCTCCCCCAAAGACGTCAAATATGGATTCGGCACCGAAGACTATAAATCCGTATGGAAATTATGCGTATGCGCAGCCGGTCACCCGCTGTTTTTTAAAAGGCTCGCCCAGTGGTTATGGGAGGGGAATGAATTGCTGATCACCAAGGGTAACCATGACCTGGAATGGTATTGGAAGCCCGTAAGGAACTGTCTGCGATACCTGCTGGCGCAACATATTGCATCCGGTCAGAACACTATGATCGGGTTGGCTTTACGGAATATCGTTCATCCCCAAACGCATTTTGTGGATGACAGCCTGATCATCGACGGTAAAATATACATCGAGCATGGTCATCGGTATGAGAATTTCACCTGCGTCGACGGACCGCCTGTATTGAAAGGGCAGACGCAGTTAAATATCCCCTTCGGATCGTTCTTCAATCGCTACCTTATCAATCGGATCGAGCTGGCCTATCCGCATATAGATGATGTCAGACCGCGCCAGGATACCCTCGCACTGCTGCTCCGGGAAAGATTTCCCCTGGCCCTGCAATTATTGTTCAGCTATATCCCGTTTACAATAAAGGTCATTCCCAAAAGACAGTATGGTTATGCGCTGCGGTATCTATTCCATTTTATTCTCATCGTCATCGTCCCCATCCTGATCACCGCGCTCGCACTCTATAAAGGGTTCCCCGCCATATTAAAGTCCACCGGATCAGGTGGGTCTTCCACGCCGTCCTTATGGCAGGCTGTTCTTTCGGAATTGAAGAACCTGCTGTTCCTGGCGCTGTCCTATTTCATAGGACGGCTGTTCTCCATGCTGCAGCTTTCCGCCCCCACGACCCTGTTCCCGGATGCCGGAAAAATTTTCGTCGACAGACCCCAATTACAGCTGGTCACATTCGGACATACCCACGATCCGGAGCAGATCAATACGGAAGATGGGAAGAGGTATTGCAATACGGGTACCTGGATCCCTGTCTATGAAATGGATGCCGCGGACGTCCGGCTGGACAGGACCTATACCTTTCTGCATATAGAAAAAGACGATGCCGGCGATATACGGCCTCCCAGCCTGTTCCGCTGGAACGACGATGCTTTGCGTGAAGACCCGCTTGTCCTGACAGATAAAAAATAGGAAACTAAAATATAAACCATGAAAGCCCCTCCTCTTTATGTGGTGATGATCTTCATCCTGACTGTTTGTTGTTTTGAAAGCTGCTCCTTTCAAAAAATAGGCAGGGATCTTACGAAAGGCGTTGCTTCCCAGACAGACAGCATCGGCAGAACGCTGGTGGCAGGAGCCATGAACGAACTGACCAATCCCGCCACCAGAAGAAAAGTTTCCTTGCTGATCGACTCCATTCTGACAAACCTGAGCGACTCGCTGAATGTGCGGACCAGGACATTGGAAGACAGTCTGCTCAACCGGAAGGTATTGTTATGGGCCGATTCACTGATGCAAACCCTCACAGGCAGCCGGATGAGGATGAACCTGGACAGCATACAGGGCATCCTGGTCGGAAAAACAAAAAAGGATGTCCTGGCCATGCGGGACGGCTTTAGTCAACTGCTGGCGGAGGCCCTTAGCAATAATACAAAGGACAGGCTGGGGCAGATGCGGGATGAGCTGCTAGGGGCCAAAACCACCGCCGCATTGGTAAAGATCATCGATACGGCTGTCAGCCACATTGTCGACAGCGCTTTGCATAAGGTATCCGAGGGCTTCCGCAACGATATCAACCCGCAGCTGACAAAGGACATCTCTTTCATCAACAAAAATGCTATCTGGCTGCTCATTGCCGTGGGAGTGATAGCGGCCGCTATCATATTCCTGGTCTGGCAAAATAGGGAAAAGTACCTCCGCATGGTGGCGATCATCGCCAAGCAGGTACATGATATCCCGGACCAGCAGGTATATGACGAGGTGACGGCCCGGATCAAGCAGAGTTCCATCGCATCGGGCCTGGAGCCGGACCTGCGCAAGCTGCTTTCCAAAAATGGATTGATCGGGGACACCTCCTGGAAAAAGACGGCTGCTCAGTCATAAAACATCAATCGGAAAACTTTTCAGATATGACTCAAAAATGGACATACGAAACCCTGGCCGCGGCTGATAAAGCCACTTTGGAAAATATCCTCCGTACGGGCACCGCTCCCGACCTGGAGGCGCTCAACGGCTATATATACTGCGGATGGAACCATGAGTGGATCGGCCGGCTCTCGGGAATAAAATTCAAAAAAGGTTTTTATAAATACAACGGGGCGAACTATGGGTATAATGAGACGGTGATCCAGGACCACCAGGGCTATCTGGGACAATGGGAATCCGGACTGCATAAAGTGCGCCCGAACCAGCTGGGTTATTTCAAGACCGCGTATGTGAGAGAGCAGCCTGTTACCAAATTATCCCAGCCTTATCAAAACCTGGCTACGATAGACTATACCGTGCCGTTCCACAAATGGTACCTGATCTTCTTTGCCGTGATCAAGGATTTTGTAGTGTGCCCCAACGAGGGAGATAACAGCCTGCTGCTTTGCAAGGCCTACCTTCATTTTTCGGACAATTTCAATGTATTCTACTGCTATTTCATCCTTGGACACCGGTATGAGATCCGTTATCTGCCCTGGTGATAGCACCATTTTATTAACCCTCCAAAAAGTATATCATGAATCCTTCATTGGTCCTTGCCGAGAAACGCCTCCGCACATTATTGAAGTTCCTGCTTTTAGTTTCGCTGCTGATCCTTTTTTTTCATGTCTTCCCGAAATGGACGCCCGGCTTTCTGGAAGGGTTCGCCTTTCACGGATATACGCTGTTGGCCAACCAGTCTTTCCTCCAGGGCGGTATGATCCTGTTGCTGTTGATGCTGGTCATCGGCGATATCCGGCGCTTCAGCGTTTTGCTACGGCTTTTGATTGGATTTTTAATGATAGGCGTGATATGGTCCGTGGTGAATTGGATCCGGGGTAAGGATCCGGCGCCCGGGGAAATGCCGTATTGGGCGAGGGGAAGCATCTATCTCGTGCTGCTGGCGGTATTGTGGGTAATGTTCAGCGCCGCCGGAAGGGGACGTTATGGACTGAAGTATTTGTCCGTCCGGCAATTTCAGACCCTGGAGGCGTTGGCGGAAGTTTGTGTCGCGGGGGACAGCAGGTCTGAAAAGCTGGAGATACTTCCGGTGGAAGTGGCGATGAATGTGGATGGCTATTTGAATAATTTTCGCGCAAAGTCAAAATGGGTGATGAAGGTGGTATTGAGCGCTATGGAATTCTATCCTCTATTATCCCTGCATGTTCCGCTGAGCCAGATGCTGCCGGACGACCGGCTGAATTTTTTGAAGAAACGGTTCCTGATAGCTCCCAACTTCCGAATGATGCCCGACTGGTGGGTACGGCTGATCCAGGCCGCCATCCGGATGTCGAAACAGCTGTGCTATATGGGATATTACAGCGACACCCGCGTGCATCCGAGCATTGGTTATTTACCTTTTTTGAGCAGACTGGACCTGGACGACAGGAAAAAACAATTTCCCGACCCTCATTTCCCAACAGGGCATTCACAAAGCGCCTCGCTCAAAGTGCTGGCTGAAAAAGACTTCGCCGGCAATGAGATCACAGCGGACGTGGTCATCGTAGGGTCGGGAGCCGGCGCTTCCATCCTTGCCCACCAGCTTGTCGGATTGGGCCGAAAGGTCCTGATGGTGGAACGGGGAGAATTGGAGCTGCCTTCTACCTATACGGCAGATGAGGTGGATATGGTATCCCGCCTGTATGCGGATGGAGCGTTGCAGCTTTCCCGAGACTTCCGGTTCCAGGTTTTCCAGGGCAGCTGTGTAGGAGGGTCGACGGTGGTGAACAATGCGGTCTGTTTCGAGACGCCTGACTATATCCTCGATAGATGGATCAATGAGATGGGGATTGCGATCAACAGGGAAAAATATGAGCAGCCCATGAAGGAGGTGTATAAATTGATGCGGGTGGCGCATACGCCGTCGATGACTGTTGACAAATTCCTCAATCCGGGTGGAAGCCTTTTTTCGGCTGCCTGCGAAAAGATGGGATATGGCAAGCCGCAATTGGATTCCGTGATGGCAAATATAGACGGCTGCATCGGATGCGGCTATTGTAATATCGGGTGCCAGTTCGGCAGAAAGCTGTCGATGCTGGATACCATCCTGCCCCAGGCGCAATTGGCCTATCCCGACAGGCTGGAGATCATAGCCGGTTGCGAAGCGATAAAATTCAACAGGAAGGGCGGTCGTATCGTTTCGCTGACGGGACAATTCAAAAGTGGCCGGAAGCTGACCATCAAAGGCAATACCTTCGTATCTTCGGCCGGTGCGATCTCTTCCAGCATATTGCTGCTGAAATCCAAATTGGGGATCGCCAATGCGGGGAAAAAGCTGGCCTTTAACCTGGGCTCGCAGATCACGGCGGCTTTTAAAGACCCCGTCCGGTCTTATGAAGGGCTTCAGATATCACATTTCCTGAAAACGGGGAATCGAAGCTTTGTGATGGAGACGTGGTTCAACCCGCCCATGTTCCAATCCACGGCCATGCCCGGCTGGTTCGATCAGCACTTCCACAATATGCACCAATACGGGAATATGGCCTGTACAGGTATCCTGGTAGGGACGGCTTCGAATGCGGAAGTAAAGGCGGCGGGGCTGTTGGGGAGGGATATCAACTATGTTCCGACGGAAGATGACTTCGACAGCCTGATGGAGGGACTGGAAAAGGCGGCTGAAATATATCTTCAGGGCGGGGGAGCGGTACGGGTGATGCCCAATACATACACATACTACGAGTATACGACGGTGGACCAATTGAAAAAAAATCTGCGGAAAGACGTCAAGTCTTCCAGGGATATTTCCACCGGCACCGGGCATCCTCAAGGCGGTAATGTGATGAGCAACGATCCTGCCACGGGAGTGGTGGATGAAGGGTTCAAGGTGTTTGGTTTCGAGAACCTTTTTGTATGCGATGCCAGCGTATTCCCGACAAGCCTCGGGGTGAACCCCCAGGTGACGGTGATGTCGTTGGCGCATTATGCGGCGCCGATGATTGCGAGGAATGGGATGCTATAGTTCCCGGATCTTTATGTTCTTAAAGGCCACCGCTTTTTGCCAGTCCTGTAAAGCAATGCGGCCGGCGGTCTGTTTTCCAAAAAGCGGAAAATTATGGAAATTGCTTCTGGCCACCGAGTCGACCCAGGCTGGTGAGGTAAGATCTGTTTGCACGGTGAGTATACCATTCAGGTAAAATTCCACGTGACCGTCCTGTTGTTTGATCCGCGATTCATACCACTGGCCGGCGCGGGTGGTATCCATTGGAACGCTGGATGGAAAAAGATTAAACATGCAGCCCGATCGTTGACGCGGGTTCCCCTGGTCCGGATGAGTGCCTTCCAGCATCTGGTATTCGGGGGCGGTGGCCCATGTCGCCTGGATATCCGGCCTTTCAACGACATTGATAAATACACCGCTATTGCCGCCTTTGTTGATCTTCCAGTCGAATGTCAGGTCAAAATTCTTATACTCCTTGTCGGTGACCAGGTCCATGTGGTCATAGCGGATGTCGGGGCCGCAGATCAGCTCCCCGTTGCTTACCGTCCAGGTGGACGCGCGTTTGTCATTGTTGTACAAATGCCATCCTTTTGTCGAGGCGCCATCAAAGAGCAATACCCATCCTCCCTTTTTCTCTTTCTCGGTGAGCTGGTTATCGTGTTTTGCCGTGTCGGTGCAGGAGCTGGTCACACCTATTATGAATAAAAGCGCTCCTATGGACTTGATCAAATGATTTGGCATCGTCAATTTTATTATTTTTATCAAAAGCTTACATATGACCCGAGCTTGCGAGAGCCATGATACAATTTAAAAGAAATTAACTCATCATGAAAAAAATCCTGATCCCTATGCTTATTTTAGGCATCCATGTCCTGGCGTGGGGGCAGCAGACTTCTGATCACGGCCGGTTTGGCGCCTTATTATGGAAATACCAGACGGAGGGAAAGATATTCTCTTCCCCCTTGTTATACTACGACCTCCTTCTTTTCGGCAGCGAAGACGGGCATCTCTATGCCCTGCATGCCACTACGGGGACATTGGCGTGGAAATTTAAAACAGACGGCTCTGTCAATGGGTCTCCGGCGGTGCGAGATAACAAGGTCTTTTTTACCAGCTATGACGGTAATTTCTATGCAGTGGATGTGACATCGGGCAGATTGCTATGGAAGTTCAGCACCCGGGGTGAAAAAAGGGCGGGGGCAAAAGGACTTTGGACCATGAAGCCCGTCACCGAATATATGGACGACCCCTTCGACTTCTTCCTTTCATCGCCGGTGACAGACTCCAGCACCGGCGTCGTGTATTTCGGCAGCGGTGACGGCAACCTTTACGCGCTGAGCATGACAGACGGCAAATTGCAATGGCATTTCTCCAGCGGCGGGATCATACACACCAGCCCGGTCCTTGCCAATAATACCCTGTATTTCGGCAGCTGGGACAGGTATCTCTATGCGCTCGACAGCCGTACGGGGAAGGAAAAATGGAAATTCCGTACACGGGAAGATACCGCTTATCACCTGCTGGAAGGCATCCAGGCGTCGCCGCTCGTTTATGAAGGCCATGTCTTTTTTGGCGCGAGGGACGGCTATTTCTATTCCCTGGATACCGCGACGGGGCAGCTGACATGGAAATATTCCGCCAATAGCTCCTGGATACTCACGACCGCGGCGGCAAAGGACGACGTCATCTTTACCGGGACCTCCGACACCTATCTGCTGCTGGCGCTGGACGCCGCGACAGGTAAAGAAAAGTTTCGGACGACGGCCAACGGATATGTCTACTCTTCTCCCCTTATCGATTCCAATACCATCTATTTTGGGGATTTCACCGGTCAGCTGCTGGCGGTAGACCGCCTGTCCGGCGCGATCATCGACAGATACGAGACGCCCGGAAGGGTGAAGCATGAGGATTCCACCCTGAACAAGGGTAAGCTCGACTTTGCCTATATGACGAAGGGATTGGACCTGGCATACTATACCACTACGGTGGTGGGCATGCATAGGCTGTACAGGCTGGGATCGATCGTTTCCAAACCCGTCATCGGGAATGAGATCATCTATTTCGGATCCGCCGACGGGGCGCTGTATGCGGTGCGCCTTAATTCGTCAATGTAAAACCGCAGGCGCCATATGCAACGGTTCCCCGCAGGATGCTGACGGTATAGTTGCCCGTATTGAGCGCGCCCGGACTGAATTCGATCATAGTGCTGTCCTGCAGACCGCTGATCCCGAGACTGCTTTGGGTGTTCATTCCCGTATTGCTTACCACCTTTAAAATGGCATCCTCTTTCAGATTTCTGCCTTTGACATGTATTCGGATCACGCCGCCCGAGCTTCCCAGGCCCGACTTGGAGTAAGTCTTGTTCTCAGCATGCATGTCATCGATATGCATCATGGGCGAAAGATAAAAGCCAAAATCCTTCTCTTCCCACTTGCCATCGGGATTGGTAACCCTTACCGTTTTCGTTGCCTGGAGCGTTTCATCCAATACGTTGCCGAATAAAGTTCTTGGCAGGTGAAGGCCGATGGTAGCATTGTCAGCCAGACTGTCTACAGATACATTTTCGATGGCTACGCTTCCTATTGTTACGGTAGCATGCTTTGAAAAGCCCTTACCTCCGATCTGCAGCGAATCGTCGGGTCTTGGTATGCTCGAAAGATTATCAAAGGTCTTGTCCCATCCGATCAGCATCAATCGCTTGAAAGGTATGGGAATGACGGCGGAAGAGCCGCCTGTTTTTACCCGGACAACTGCAATGGAAGGCGTACCGGCGGTGATAAAGCTATTAAAGTCCAGCGGAAAAGGATTCACCGCCTTGATCACCAGCTGAGTGGCGCTGGCCGACTTGATTTGCACCAGGCTGGCATATTCGTCGGGGTTCCCGTCATGCCAGGCTCCGAAGGCGCTGCCCACCAGATGGCCAAACTCGACTGTATCTTTGGTGGCGTCGGCATTGAAACCCGTACCATTCAATGTGATCTCGTCATCGGGGTAGGGATTGAGCGGTGAGATGGAAACAATCTTAACTCCTTTGTTATTGCCGCCATTTCCACCATTGCCGCCATTGTTGTTCCCCCCGCCGGTGGCAGGTGTATTTTTCTGACAGGAAAAATTTATGACCGCAGCTGCCAGGACCACAAAAAAAATTTTCATTTTCATCTTTATAATTTTTTAATGATCGAACTGATCACAAAATTTGTATAAAGACGACTGATGAACTATCCCTAAATGATGTGATCTTTTCAGGGGACGATGCCCTCGTTGCGGGCTTTCGTAATGGCTTCGAGCTGTTTGTGCACCTGCATTTTTTGATAGATATTCTTGATATGGCTCCGAACGGTGTCAAGGCTGATAAAAAACTGTTCCGCGATGCCTTTATAGCTTGTGCCTTGTGACAGCGCAAGCAGTATCTCTCTTTCCCTTGTGGTGAGCTGATATTTATTGTCCTCCGCCAGCGGTTTTTTCTGCATGCTGGCAATTACCATCCTGGCGACATTTGGACTCATGGGGGCGCCGCCTGAAAGAACCTCGTTGATGGCGTCAAATAATTTTTCCGAAAGGTTTTTCTTCAAAAGATAGCCCGATGCACCGGAGCTTATGGCATCCAGCACCGTTCTCGAATCGTCAAAGACCGTGAGCATAATGATCTGGGCGGCGGTATTGAATTCGCGGATCTTTCGCACCGCATCGATGCCATCGATGCCGCCGGGCATATCGATGTCCATTAAGATCACATCGGGCTGAAATTTTTTTACCTGCTTTTCTACATCCGTGACGTTCGGGAAAGCTCCCAACAAAAGAAAATCCTTTGAAAACGTGATAAGCTTTTCAATGCTGTCCCGCAATTGGTTGTTATCCTCGTATATCAGAACGCCTGCTGTCATGAATATAAATAATACAAAGTTTCGACAAAACAGGGGATTTTTTATACCCTATTCATGTGGTTTTAATTTTAAGAAGACCGTGGTGCCTTGCCCTTTTTCGCTGGTTATAGCCACATTTCCATTCATGTCGTTCGCCCGCTGTTTCATGTTCCTGAGGCCATTGCCTGTCGTGCCGTTGCCTGCGTTGAATCCCCTGCCATCATCCGTGATCTGCAGCGTGATCTCATGGTTGTCCAGCGCTATGACGATCGTTATTTTTTTACAATGACTGTATTTAGCGG
>DASZWE010000477.1:0-2447 GCA_035546735.1 Puia sp. | reverse complement strand
TGCTGGTGGCCTTCCGCTTCCTGCAGGGCATGGGCGGCGGCGCGCTGCTGTCCGTGTCGCAGGCCATCGTGTTCGAGCTGTTCCCCAAAGAAAAGAGGAATGTGGCCAGCGCGTTGTTTGGCATCGGAGTCTTTATAGGGCCTACCATCGGTCCCACACTGGGAGGCTTCATCACCGAATACTATTCCTGGCCCTGGATATTCTACATCAACGTTCCCATCGGCGTCACCGTCACCGTACTTTGTTCTATGCTGCTGGGCGAGCCGGCCGATAAGCAGAAGACGGGAAAGATCGACTGGATCGGTATTTTCCTGCTGGCTGTCGGTGTAGGCTCCTTACAGACCGTGCTGGAGAGGGGAGAGACGGAAGACTGGTTCGATACCCGGTATATCACCTATCTCACCGTCACCGCCGTTGCAGGGATCTTCCTCTTTATCTGGTGGGAGCTGCGGATCAAAAATCCCGTAGTAAACCTCTATGTGCTGAAAAGCCGCAACCTCAGCATTGCGGCTCTCTTCACCTTCGTGTCCGGCGTGGGGATCTTTACCTCCGTCTTTATTACACCCGTCTTTGCCCAGCGGCTGCTGAACTTTACACCCACCCAGACGGGGTTGTTGCTCCTGCCCGGCGCCTTACTGGCCATCGGAGGATTGATGATCTCGGCCCGGCTCCTGCAAAGAGGGCTCTCTCCCCTGGTGATGATCACCACCGGCATGGCCCTGTTCATCCTCTTTAGCTGGCAGATGTCACGGCTCGATCTGGAAGCAGGCCGCGCGGATATCTCCATTCCCCTGATATGGAGGGGCGTGGGTCTGGCCATCGTCACCGTGCCGCTGACCGCGCTGGCCGTCTCGGGCCTGGAGCCAAAGGATATGCCACAGGGCGCGGCATTGAACAACATGATGCGTCAGTTGGGCGGATCATTCGGCATCGCCATGGTGAATACCTATCTTACCAACAGGAATGCGGTCCACCGGACAGATCTCATATCCCGTCTTGTTCCCGGCGACCCCTTGCTGACCGAAAGGCTGTCGGGCTATGCGCATTATCTTGCCACAAAAGGCATCACGGGCGCCGATGCACAGGATCGTGCATTGAAGCTATTGGATAACACGGTGACCCGTCAGTCGAATGCGCTAAGTTTTGGGGACGCCTATCTGCTGATAGGATTACTTTTCCTGCTGGCCCTGCCTTTGCTGTTGCTGTCGGGCCGGAAAAGGTCCGCGGGGAAGCCCGCGCCCGTGTCGTTGTCGGATCACTAGATTGTCGTACCTTCGCGGCCTGTCTTTAGTAGCCCAATATACGGATCATGAGCTGTTTCACCGGATAGCCCGGGAGGATGAAATGGCTTTCGGAGAGCTGTTCCGCAGGTACGACAAACGTATCTATCCTTTCGTGCTGAAAATGATACGAACCACGGCGCTGGCCGAAGAGATCACCCACGAGATATTTATAAAAATATGGCAGCATCGGGCAAACCTCGACCAGGTGGACAACCCCGAAGCCTATATTTTTACCATTGCCGCACGCCATACGCTGGATCAGATCCGCCGACAGCTGAATGAGAGCCGGATGTTGCAACGGCTGTTCATCGTCCGGCAGGAAGCGCATAACGATACGGATGAGACCCTTTTGCTGCGTGATCGGGCCGCGCTGATACAACAAGCTGTCGATCAGCTTTCTCCACAACAAAAAGCCGTTTATATGCTCAGCCGTCAGGAAGGCATGAATTATGAGCAGATAGGCCGGCAGCTGAATATCTCTCCCAACACTGTCCGCAATCACCTGGTAAAAGCCCTCCGGACCATCCGGAGCTATATGGATGAAAAGGACCTTCTCCCGGCCCTACTGCTCGCCTACACCTGGATCATGATAAAAAAATAATTTTTTTCCACCCACTGGTTCAAGTCCTTCTTTGCTGCGTCATACAATTAGGAGCCGCTGGAAGCGGCTCGACCGAAGATCAGACAACCCATCTTATATGATTGCTCCAGGAAGGATCACGCTATTAATAGATAAATATACATCCGGTACAGCCACCCCCGCCGAAAAGGAGGAGCTGGCGGCATTGCTGGAGCAGCCTTCCGGCGATGAGACAGCCAGGGATTATCTGGTGCAATTGCTGCAGCAGACTCCTCAAGCCATGGAACACGACGAGGCCAGATGGCAGGCCATCCGGGAAGCGATCCACCGTATGGGCAGGGAAGAAGCGCCGGGGGTAAGGAAAGGGATAAAAAAAAGAATGCCCCTTATCCGTTGGGCGGCGGCCGCGGCGCTTATTGGCGCTATAGCGACCTGGCAACTCCTGACGCCCAAGCAAAGGCCCCAGCCGGCCATTGTCGTCAGGCACGATCGCGCTCCGGGTGGCAATGTAGCCCTGCTGACCCTGTCAGATGGCTCTACCATCGCAGTGGACAGGGTGGGGACTGGAGTGATCGCCCAACAGG
>DASZWE010000476.1:0-15557 GCA_035546735.1 Puia sp. | reverse complement strand
CATTGCAGATGTCAATGGAGATGGCCGGCCGGATATATTCGTGTGTTATTCCGGCAGGCTGCCGGGTATCAAACGGCTGAAGCAGCTCTTTATCAACGAGGGAAATGACACACGCGGCATCCCTCATTTCAGCGAGCAGGCCGCACAGTATGGCATTGTGGATTCCTCTTATACCACACAAGCTTATTTTTTCGATTACGACAGGGATGGGGATCTGGACCTGCTCCTATTGAACCACAATCCCAAGAACATGCCCGTACTGAACGAGGTCAGCACGGCGGCCATCATGAAACAGCAGGACCCGCTTTGCGGCGTCCGCCTTTATCGGAATGAAGGCGGGCATTTCAAAGACGTTACGGCGTCTTCAGGGCTCAGCAGCAGCTCCCTCAGCTATGGCCTGGGCGCAGGCATCGCGGATATCAACGGGGATGGCTGGCCCGATATTTACATATCCAACGACTATGCCGTGCCGGATTGTTACTATGTCAACGATCATAAGGGCCGGTTTGTAAACCGGCTGCAGGAAAGCTTTGGCCATATATCCCAATTCTCCATGGGAAATAATGTAGCCGACATCAATAACGACGGATTGCCGGATATCTTCACCCTGGATATGCTGCCGGAGGACAATCGTCGTCAGAAGCTGCTGTTTGCCCCCGACAATTATGAGAAATTCGATCTCTATCTGCGTTCGGGTTTCTATTACCAATACATGCGGAATATGCTGCAGCTCAATGACGGCAACGGTCATTTCAGCGAGATAGGGCAGTTGGCGGGTCTTTCCAATACGGACTGGAGCTGGGCCCCCCTGTGGGCTGACCTGGATAATGACGGCTGGAAAGACCTTTTTGTCACCAATGGTTATGTGCGTGACTATACCAATATGGATTTTATCAAGTACATGGAAGGATATACCCAAAGTAAAGGGAGGCTGAGCAGGGAGGATGTACTGGACATTGTGGATCATATGCCTTCTTCCAATGTGCACAGCTATTTTTTTCACAACAACGGGGATCTGAGCTTTTCCAATACCAGCGCTCAATGGGGTATACGACAGCCCAGCAACAGCAATGGAGCCGCATGGGTGGACCTGGATAATGACGGCGATCTGGACCTGGTGGTCAATAACCTGAACCTGCCGGCTTTTGTATACGAGAACAGGTCCCGTCAGAGGACGGGAAATCATTATCTGCAGGTGCAGCTGAAAGGAGATGGCATGAACACCGAAGGCATCGGTGCATGGCTGACCTTATACAGCGGAGGGAGAATGCAATGTCTGGAGCAGATGCCTCAGCAGGGCTACCAATCCACCGTAAGCCCCGTATTGCATTTTGGATTAGGCAAGGACTCCGTGACGGACTCTTTACGGGTGGTATGGCCTTCCGGCAGGCAACAGGTGATCAGGGGCATCGGCGTGGACAGGACGCTGGTGGTAGCGGAAAAGGACGCGTCGGGCAGCTTTCACGAGGCCCCGGTATCGGCGCCTGTATTCGAAGAAGTGAGATCTCCACTGGCTTATCAACCTGCCCGGGCAGCTATCAACGATTATAAAAGACAGCCTCTGCTGGTGAACCCGATGTCCTTTTCCGGGCCTTGTATCGCTACAGGGGATGTAAATGGAGACGGATTGGAGGATGTATATGTGGGCGGAGATAACGGACAGGCGGGGGTATTGTATCTACAACAACATGGGGGCAGCTTTCAACCCCTGGTGGAGCCGGCGCTCGAGGCGGACAAGGCTTCGGTGGATGCAGATGCCGTTTTTTTCGATGCCAACGGGGATGGCCATGCGGATTTGTATGTGGCCAGCGGTGGGTATCACAATTATCGGGAAGGGGATAGTCTGCTGGAGGACAGGTTGTACCTGGGAGATGGGAAGGGGCATTTTACGCGCAGCAAAGAAGCGTTGCCATCCATGAGGGTATCCAAAGGATGCGTACGGGTGGGGGATATCAACGGTGATGGCCATCCGGACCTTTTTGTAGGAGGAAGAGTGATACCCGGGCAATACCCCGCGACACCACCCAGCTATCTGCTGATCAATGATGGAAAGGGACATTTCACCGACCAGGTAGCCGCACTGGCTCCCGGTCTGGGCCGGGCGGGAATGGTCACCGATGCAGTCTGGGTAGATATGAACGGGGACGGGATGCAGGACCTTATCGTGGCTGGGGAGTGGATGCCCATCACCGTATATATCAACCATAAGGGGAAGCTGGAGAACAGGACCAGGGATTATTTCGACAGGGAATACAGCGGATGGTGGAACAGGCTATGGGTGGGTGATCTCGACGGGGATGGGAAGCCCGATCTTCTCGCCGGTAATCTCGGTCTCAATTCCCAATGCAGGGCCGATGAAAAACATCCTGCGGAACTGTACTATAAGGATGTCGATGGCAATGGGACCATGGATCCTTTTCTTTGCTTTTATATCGGCGACACGAGCTATCCATTCCTTACCCGGGATGAATTGTTACAGCAGGTGGCCAATATGAACAAAAAATTCCCTGATTATAAGTCCTATGCCAATGCAAGGATCAATGATATTATGGGTCCCGGAGGGATGGAGGGTGTGGGACGGCTGCAGGCCAATTGTCTGCGGACCTGCTATTTCTCTTCGGGTGCGGACGGACGGCTGCACGAAAGGAGCCTGCCCTTGCAGGCGCAATATGCTCCTGTCTGGACCATCACCGTGCTGGATTATGACGGGGACGGCAAAAAAGACCTGCTCCTGTGCGGCAATATCAACCATGCCCGGATCCGGTTTGGGAAATACGATGCCAATTACGGATGCCTGCTGCATGGGGATGGGAAGGGAGGTTTCACCTATATCGGGCAGCGGGAGTCGGGTTTCCATCTCAGCGGGGATATCCGGAGCGTGGCGCAGGTGGGCCGGACGTTGTTATTTGGGATAAACCAGGAGCCTCTGAAGGCCTATCGGGTGAGACATAGTCCTTAAATTTTATTTTATTTTCCGTCAAAATAGATGTTATTTTGACACTTGCAGATTGACGCATATGATAGCAACTCAACAAGATAAGACACTGTCCTCCCGCATTATAGAGAAATTCAAGGAAACTTTTAATACTGATCCTGTGGTGATACGGTCCCCTGGCAGGGTAAACCTGATCGGGGAGCATACGGATTATAACAATGGGTTTGTCATGCCGGCCGCCATCAACAAGGCGATCTATATGGCTGTCTCCCGCCGGGACGACAATCTTATCCATATCGTATCCCTGGACCTGGAGCTCAGCTATCTGGGGGATACGGACAAGGTAGTTCCTTCTTCCCTCCACTGGCCGGATTATATTTTAGGGGTTATCCAGCAGATACAGGCAAAGGGTTACCACGTCGGGGGCTTTAACTGTGTCTTTGGGGGTGATATTCCCCTGGGGGCCGGTATGTCCTCTTCCGCCGCGCTGGAATGCGCCACGGCATTTTCCCTGAATGAGCTTTTTGGCCTGAAGATGGACCCGCTGACCATGGTCAAGCTGGCCCAAAAGGCGGAGAATGAGTTTGTGGGGGTACAATGCGGGATCATGGATCAGTTTGCCAGCATGTTTGGCCGCAGGAATCATGTCATACAGCTGGACTGTCAGTCCCTGGAATATAAATATGCTCCTTTCAATACGGATGGCATCCGTATCGTGCTGTTGGATACGAATGTAAAGCATTCTCTTGCCAGCTCGGAATACAATACCCGTCGTCAGCAATGCGAGGCGGGAGTGGCGCTGATCCGGGCGCATCATCCTCAGGTGCGCAGTCTGCGGGATGCCACGCTGGAAATGCTGGACAAGTATGTAGCCCCCGTAGATGAGCTGGTATATCGTCGCTGTCAATATGTAGTAGAAGAAAATCTTCGTCTGCTGGCAGCCAGCGAAGACCTGAACAATGGGAATATCGAAGCCTTTGGACAGAAGATGTACGGCAGCCACGACGGGCTCAGCCGGAAGTATGAGGTCAGCTGTCCCGAGGCGGATTTCCTGGTGGAGCAGGTAAAGGGAAGACCCGGCGTCATTGGCGCGCGGATGATGGGCGGCGGTTTTGGCGGCTGCACGATCAACCTGGTACGGGAAGAGGCCATCGACGGGCTGATCGCAGACCTGACGCCTGCCTATGCGAAGGCGATGAATAAGGAGCTGAAGGTATACATCGGCCAGATAGAGAACGGCACTTCGCTGATATAAAGGTTCGCTTTAGTACGGAAAAACAATCATTGCTATATGACCAGATCTTTTGCTTCTTTCGCCTGTGTTGTTGCGGCCTGTATGCTGGCCAGCTGTGGTAACTCCAATAACGGGAGCGCTGCTGACAAGCCTGCCGATTCCACTGTTGCCACCGCGTCCGCATTGCCGGATGCAAAAAATTTTACAGACAGCCTGGATGGAAAGACCACGGCCTTGTATATCCTCCGGAACAAAAATGGTGCAACCGCCGCTATTACCAACTATGGCGCAAGGATCGTCAGCCTGCTGGTACCCGGCAGGAACGGGGAAATGACGGATGTGGCGCTGGGATATGACAGTGTCGGTAAATATATCCATCAGCCCGAGACTTATTTCGGAGCCATTGTGGGCCGTTATGGCAACCGCATAGGCAAGGGAAGGTTCAAGCTGGAAGGCAAGGAATACAAACTGGCCACCAACAATGGCCCCAATCATCTCCACGGCGGGCTCAGAGGTTTCGGCGCTCATGTGTGGGATGCCAAAAAAGTAAATGACAGCACGCTGGAGCTGACCTATCTTTCCCAGGACCAGGAAGAGGGCTATCCGGGCAATCTGCAGGCAAAAGTAACTTACACTTTGTTAGGCGACAGCACCAATTGTCTGAAGATAGATTACGAAGCCACCACGGACAAAGCTACAGTTCTCAACCTGACAAACCATACGTACTTCAACCTGAATGGTCAGGGCAGCGGTACGATCAATAATCATTTACTTCAGCTGAATGCGGATAAGTATACGCCTGTCGATTCTACGCTGATCCCTACGGGCAAGATCGAGCCTGTAGCGGGTACGCCTTTCGACTTCAGACAGCCGACAGCCATCGGCGCACGGATCGACTCCCCCAATCAGCAATTGAAATTCGGCAAGGGCTATGACCATAACTTTGTGCTGAACCCGAATAAGAGCTCAGGACTGAACCTGGCGGCCACGGTATTGGGAGATCAGAGCGGCATATTTATGGAAGTGCTGACGGATCAGCCGGGCATCCAGTTCTATGGAGGAAATTTCATGAATGGGAGCGACCCGCTGAAAGCTGGTAAAAAAGACGACTATCGTACGGCCTTCTGTCTGGAGACGCAGCATTTCCCTGATTCTCCGAATGAGCCTTCCTTCCCGTCTACGGAGCTGAAGCCGGGACAACAGTATAAGACAACGACGGTGTATAGATTCTCGGTGAAGAAATAAATAGTAGATAAAGATATTGACCGGACGGGCTGTTTATTAGCAGCCCGTCTTTATTTTTTCCACTGTGGCCAAAGAAACTCCGGCCAGGAAAGCAATCTTTTCAGAAGAGAATTCGGCATCAGCTAATAGCCTTTTAACAAATGTAACTCGCTCTTCTATTACCTTCTCTGCGACCATTTGTTCCGCCATCTGTTCCGCCATTTGTTCCGCCATTTTTCCGGCTATCACCTTTGCTTTTTCTTCCGCCCTCATTTCCGCCACCTGTTCAATGATACCCATAGGATTAGTTTTACCAGTGATTTGATCAAGTTCCTCTTCAAAAATACGATTTGTTTCCGGCTCTTCAAATAGGACATAATTGCTCAAAAATGTTAAAACTGACCTGATCTTTTCTTTACCCCAAATACCCTTACTATATAATAATCTAGCAATCAACAGTTTCTTATCCAGTAATGCCTGATCCGGCATCAATCGTGAAGACAACGCTATTTTAGCCGCCAGTATTACCAGTGCAAAGGGATTATCGCTGTTTGTTAATTCATCATCGGAATAGTCGGCAATGTAACATGTATTATACTCATAAGCCAGGCGAGTACCTAAAAATGTATAAGTATAACATGCCGGCATTTTCCTCCTATTCTGCCCCGTAAAAATAGCTATCGCTGTCACTGGTTTCTTATAGCGATCGAATATTCGATAATAATATTGGAACATCCTTCCCGGAAAATGCTTATCCGGATAATCCTGAACTTCCAGGTGCACAAGAAACCATTCTGCTTTACCATCTCGGCGATGGACTTTAATTAACTTATCAACAAATCGCGTATTAGTTTCCTTATCAGGTTCTGGATATAACTCTCCTAATTCTTTGTCCAGAAAATCGAAGCCTTGATCCATGTCCACAAACTGTTCGACTTCAGGAAAAATGAACCGTAACAGATCATCGAATATCTCCTCCATCATCCCCTTCCATAGGATGTCATTCTTTCTGCGCATAGGTAAGATTTAAGGCGGCACAAATTTAACTGTTACTGCTGCCAAAATTTGGAGAACTTTTTCCTTGTTGATACACTTTAAGCAGAAACAATTTTTAATTTTATTTCTCAGAAATATTTACTATACCAAGCATGCTACAAAACAGGGTAGACCCATTCGGAAACATCATTCGAACACCCGCACGCGGCACCTGGATGGGCAATCGTGGAGTGATCCATGACGAGCATAAGACCATTCGCCGGACATTCAGGATAAAGGCATGGATCACCTGTGTGCTTCAGTTCAAAGGAAGACATAGGGCGGTAATGACACCCAACCGCTGGACGGAATTGTTCTTCCTGGATGAGGTTACCGCCTTTGCCGCGGGTCACCGGCCTTGTTTTGAATGCAGGCGGGAGGATGCCGTACGATTTAAAACATATTGGATAAAGGGCAATCCGGAGCATGGGTTCTCTACCAATACACCCATTGGAGACATCGATAAGATCCTGCATGACGAAAGGATCGATCCGAGGGGAGAGAAAGTGACCTACAAAGCGTTGTTGCAGGAGCTGCCGGATGGAACTTTTATAGAAATGGAGGGCAGGGGCTGGCTCGTGGCCAGGGGGCATGTTCATGCCTGGACGCCTTTTGGATATGAGCAGGGTAGGGTACTGCCATCGGGACAGCGGGTGAATGTTCTCACCCCCAGGTCAATAGTAAATGCCCTCCAGGCCGGCTATACGCCGCAGATCAGTGATCGTTCAGCGGAAGACCCCGCTGCTGGAACTCCTTCCAGTTAAGATATTCGGGGCCTTTACGCTGCTCCACCATGGTAATGCAGCCGTCGACGGGACAGACCAGCTTACAGAGATTACAGCCCACGCATTCTTCTTCTTTTATCACATACGTATTATAAGGGTGCCCTGCTGTCAGGCTAATTGATTGATGCGACGCATCCTCGCAGGCGATATAGCAAAGTCCGCAGTGAATACATTTATCAGGGTTGATATTGGCGACGATGTGGTAATTGAGGTCCAGGTCCTCCCAATGGGTTAAAGTAGGTACAGACAAGCCTATAAAGTCCGTAGTCTGCCGGAACCCCTTTTCATCCATCCAGTTGCTGAGCCCTTCACAAAGCCCGTCGATGATACGAAACCCGTGCTTCATAACGGCGGTGCATACTTGCACGGTGGTGGCGCCCAGGAGCATGAATTCCGCGGCGTCCTTCCAGGTGCTGATGCCGCCGATGCCGGAGATGGGGGCTTTAGACGTAATGCCGTCCTGCGCGATGGTGGCGAGCATTTTTAACGCGATGGGCTTTACGGCTGGTCCACAGTAGCCGCCAAAAGTGGATTTCCCGCCCACATTGGGATTAGGGATAAAGGTATCCAGGTCCACGCCCGTCACGGATTGGATCGTGTTGATCAGCGAGAGACCCTGGCTGCCTGCTTCTACTGCCGCACGCCCTGTAGGCACCACAGAATGGACATTGGGCGTAAGCTTGGTGATAACGGGAATGGTAGCTGCTTCCATAACCCATTCGGTAACCAGCCGGGCAATGGCGGGATCCTGTCCTACCGCGGCGCCCATCCCACGTTCCGTCATGCCATGCGGACATCCGAAATTCAGCTCCAGTCCATGTGCGCCCGTATCCTCCACTTTATGGATGAGCTCGTGCCAGCTGTTCCGGTCGTTGTCAGCCATAAGGCTGACGATCATGGCCCTGTCGGGGAACAGGCGAATACATTCTTTTATTTCCCGGAGATTGATCTCGAGCGGTCGGTCGCTGATAAGCTCTATATTATTCAGTCCCATGATGCGGCTGCCATGATAATCCACGGCTGAATAGCGGGAGGATACGTTCTTTACCTGGCTGCCGAGTGTCTTCCATACGACGCCACCCCATCCGGCTTCGAAAGCGCGCAGCACGTTGATCTTTTTGTCTGTCGGCGGGGCGCTGGCCAGCCAGAATGGGTTGGGAGATGTGATGCCGAGATAATTGGTGTGAAGGGAAGCCATAAAAAGGGTTTATACAGTTTGTAAGTAGGAAAGGATGGCTGCAGCGCTCAATTTACCCGCCTGCACCGCGTCCACCACTTCCTTGCCGCCGTTGACACAGTCGCCGCCTGCAAAGACGCCGGGAAGGGAGGTAATGCCATGCAGACCCGTGGTATCGATCTTACCGCCACGGTGGGAGAGGCCGCCAGCATTCACCAGCTGTTCAAAAGGCATCTGTCCGGTGGCCTTGATGACCATGTCGACATCCAGGGTAAATGACTCGCCGGTGGAGAGCGGCGCCCGGCGTCCACTGGCGTCAGGTGGTCCCAACTCCATCTTCTCGCAACGCAGCTGTGTGACCCTGCCGCCGGAACCTATCACCTCGCCGGGGGCTGCCAACCAGTGAATACGGCATCCATCGAGACGCGCGATCTCCAGCTCTTTCTTCGTACAGGGCATTTCCTCTTCCGTCCTTCGGTACAGCAAGGTGACCTCTTCGGCACCCAGCCGCCGGGCCTGGGTAGCGGCGTCGATGGCGGTCATGCCCATGCCGATGACAGCTACCTTATCGCCAACGGGTACGGAAGGGAAACCACCGGCGCGGATGGCATATATGAAACGAAGGGCATCTATTACCCCGTCCAGGTCCTCACCGGGTATGTCCAGCCGCCGGGCCAGCCCGACACCAAATGCCAGGAATACGGCGTCATACTCGTCTCTCAGCTGTTCCAGCTGCAAGCTCTTTCCCAGCTCGGCGCCATACCGGACGGTTATGCCACCCAGCGATAGTATATATTCCAGCTCTTCCGCGCAGTATTCGGGAGTGATCTTATATGCCGCAACACCATAGGTCATCAGACCGCCGCCCTTCTCTTCTCTTTCAAAGATCGTCACGTCCACACCCTCACGGGATAGCACATGCGCTGCAGAAAGCCCGGCAGGTCCGGCCCCGATGACGGCCACCTTAAGGCCCTGGGAAGGTTTGCGGGTGAACAGCGGCCACCGGCGTTGAATGGCCTCATCGGTGGAATAACGTTGAAGCCGGGCGATAGGGATGGGCTCCTCTTCCATGAGATTGTAGACACAGGCGCCTTCGCAAAGCTTTTCCACGGGGCATACACGGGAGCAGCCGCCACCCATGACATTGGATAGGAAGATGGTGCGGGCGGAGCCTTTAATATCGTCCGTGGCGATCTGTTTTATGAATTTCGGGACGTCGATGCCGGTGGGGCAGCTCTTTGTGCAGGGTGCGTCGTAGCAGAACAGACAGCGGTTGGCATCGACAAGCGCGGCATCCCGCGTCTCGAAAGGCGGGTGTATGTCGGAAAAGTTCCGGGCATATTCATCTTTTGTAAGGCGATGGTCGCGGATCATAGCTCTGTCAGTTTACCATAGGTTTCGGGACGGCGGTCGCGGTAAAACTGCCATACACTGCGTACCTCTTCTATTTTGTCCAGGTCGAAGTCTGCCACCAGCAGCTCGTCCTGGTCCTCGGAGGCCTGGGCAAAGATCTGCCCGCGAGGGTCTACAAAATAGGAGCTGCCGTAGAACCGGCCCAAATTCCAGGGTTTCTCTTCCCCCACGCGATTGATACACCCCATGAAATAGCCATTGGCAGCCGCATGGGCAGGCTGTTCCAACTGCCAGAGATACTGGGATAGTCCCGCCACGGTAGCGGAAGGGTTGTATACTATCTCCGCGCCATTAAGGCCCAGGACGCGGGCGCCATCGGGAAAGTGCCGGTCGTAACAGATATACACCCCAATCTTCGCATATCTTGTCTGGAAGACGGGATAGCCCAGATTGCCCGGCTTGAAGAAGAATTTCTCCCAGAAGCCGGAGGTGTGGGGGATATGATTCTTACGATATTTCCCCAGAAAGGTGCCGTCCGCGTCGATGACGGCAGCCGTATTGTACAGCACGCCTGCCTGTTCTTTTTCATACACCGGTACGATCATGACCATATTGTATTTTTTGGCATAGGCCGTCATCCTTTCCACGGTGGGACCCGGGACGGATTCGGCGGATTCATACCAGGCGCTGTTCTGGCCCGGGCAGAAATAGGGGGTATTGAATATTTCCTGGAGACAGAGTATCTGTACGCCTGCTTTGCCTGCCTTTTCGATGAGAGGGACATGTTTCTGCAGCATGGCCTCTTTTATCTCTTCAATGGTGCCTTCTCCCTCCGTCTTGGGGAGGCTCATCTGGATGAGACCTGATCTGATCATTCTTGGCATAATATTCGGTTATTGGTTAATGTTAGCTGAGTCCTGTGTGCCGCCCCCGGGGGATGAACTGTCCATATCCTTTGGTTATCTTACATTCTCCCCCTCGGACAGCTATTTTCCCCCTCAGCAGCACCGTCTGTATCTTCCCTGTCAGCTGCCATCCTTCATAGGCGGAATAGTCCACATTCATATGGTGGGTGGCTGCCGTGAGCGTATGCTGACGATTGGGGTCCAGCAGGATAATGTCGGCATCGCTGCCGGGGGAGAGAGTGCCTTTGCGGGGGAAGAGCCCGAAGATCTTTGCGGGATTGGTGGAGGTAAGCTCCACGTATTTGTTCAGGCTGATCCTCCCTTTCCGTACGCCTTCGCTGTACAGCAGCTCCATCCTGTGCTCGATGGCGGGATGGCCATTGGGTATCTTCGAGAAATCGTCTTTCCCCATCAGCTTCTGTTCCCAGCGAAAGGGGCAGTGGTCGGTGGCTACCACATTCACCACTCCCTGGTTGATGCCTGCCCATAATGTCGCCTGGTCTTTCTTTTCCCGCAGGGGAGGGCTCATTACCCATTTGGCCCCTTCGAAGTCTTCGCCATAGCGGGAAGCATCCAGCAACAAATATTGTATGCATGTCTCTACCCACACATGTTGATTGCGGGTGGTAGCATTGCGTACGGCGTTGAGGGCGCCTTCGCAGGTGAGATGCACGACATAGCCGGGACAGCCTGTATAGTGGGAGATGGCGGCGAAACGTCCCGTGGCTTCCGCCTCGGTAACCTCGGGTTGTGACAGATAGTGATAGCGGGGGGATAGCTTGCCTTCCTCTCTATGACGTGCAATCAGGTAGTCGATCATATCCCCATTCGTAGCGTGTACGGTGACCAGGCCTCCATGTCGTCGAACTTCCTGCATCAGAGCTGTCATCTGCCTGTCATCTATCATCAATGCACCCTTGTATGCCATAAATGTCTTGAAGGAAGTAATGCCATGTTTTTCCACCATTGTCTTTATTTCCGGTCGGGTCTTGTCGTTAAAATCCGTCACGGCCATATGGAAGCTGTAGTCTCCAACGGCGTTGCCTGTGGCGCGGCCATTCCATTCGTCCAGCGCCGCCTGCAGCGAATGTCCCTGTTTCTGCAGGACAAAATCGATGACGGTAGTGGTGCCTCCGAAAAGGGCGGCCCTTGTTCCCGTCTCGTAGCTGTCGCTGGAGAAGGTGCCCATAAACGGCATTTCCAGGTGGACATGGGGGTCTACACCGCCCGGCATGACCAGCTGACCGGTGGCGTCGATGGTCTCATCGGCCGTAACGTTGAGATGTTTACCCATGGCGGCTATCTTTTCTCCTTCGATATAGATGTCGCCGACAAAATCATCCGAGGCAGTGACGATCCTGCCATTAGTAATCAACACTGACATAGGTGACCTGTTTTTTATCGTTAAAAGAAAGCCAGTAGCCAAGGCCTGAAATAAAAAAGCCCACGAACCAGGCATAGCTGTACAGCGATATGATCCAGGCGGGCAACGCACCCGGGCTGATGACGCCGATGGTTGCCAGGAAGCCGGGGACGTTGAGAATTATGCCCAGCAGGAGACAACCGATGGCCCGCGTGTTAAAGCCGGATGTATAAGCATATGCGCCGTGTAATGAATAAAGATCAGCGACACTCAATTGCTGTCGCCTGATAAGATAATAATCCGCGATGAGGATACCGCCCACAGGTCCCAGCAGACTGGAGTAGCCTACCAGCCAGGTGAATATATAGCCACCCGGGTCGGCGATCAGTTTCCAGGGGAAAATGAGAATACCCAATATGCCGGTGATGAGACCGCCCGTGCGGAAATTTATTTTTTGGGGATAGAGGTTGGCAAAATCATTGGCGGGACTTACGATGTTGGCGGCAATATTGGTAGCCAGCGTGGAAATGGCCACGGCAATCATCGCCAGTGTGATAAGTGTCTTGCTTTCAAATTTCCCCGCCAGTACCACGGGGTCCCAGATGGGGTGGCCATATAAGAGCGTGGTGGCCGAGGTGACCACGACCCCGATAAAAGCAAAGAGGGTCATGGAAGGTGGAAGGCCGATGGCCTGACCTTTTATTTGTGCCTGCTGGCTGATGGCGTAGCGGGTAAAATCAGGTATGTTGAGGGACAGGGTGGCCCAGAAGCCTACCATGCCGGTGAGGGCGGGTATGAAGAAAGTCCAGAAGGCGGAACCTTGCAGATGAGAGGGCTGGGTAAGAATAGGCCCCAATCCTCCGTGTACGGAACTGATGGCCCAGGAAAGAAGAGCAAGCGCCGCAAGAGGGAGAAAGAACGCCTTGAAGACAAGCAGTTTCCGGATACTGTCTACTCCGAGCCAGACCACGTACATATTCAACGTCCAGAACAGGATAAAACAAATCGCCGGTCCCGTCTGCAATCCCCAGCCGGAGGGAAATATTGCCGGCAGGGTGGCCAGGGACGGTATCCAGACACGTGCTGCCTGGTAGATGGCGAAGCCTCCGATCCAGGTCTGGATGCCAAACCAGCCACAAGCGACGATGGCGCGTAACATAGCGGGGATATTGGCTCCCCTGACGCCAAAGCTGGCACGTGCAAAGACGGGAAAGGGAATGCCGTATTTCGCTCCGGCGCGACCATTGAGGATCATGGGCACCAGCACGATGGTATTTCCCAAAAAAATAGTGAGGATGGCCTGCCACCAATTCATCCCGCCGCCTATGAGGGAGCTGGCCAGCATATACGTGGGTATGCAGAGGCTCATGCTGATCCAGAGGGCAGCATAGTTCCAGGTATTCCATTTCCTCGCCGCAGGAGGGACGGGCGCCAGGTCTTCGCTGTACAGGGCGGTAGCGGGCTCTGAGGAGGCAGGGGTTGTCATAAGGGGATAGTTTGTGCATCTGCAATGGTCAATGCTTCGCCGATGATGGCCAGCCCTTCATCCATTTGTTCACGGGTGATGGTCAATGGAGGGGCGATAAAGACATAGTTCCAGCGTACAAAGGCATACAGGCCCAACTGCCGGAGACGGGCTGCTACCTGGTTCATGACGATCATCTCCTCAGGCTTTGCATTGAAAGGCGCCATAGGCTCTTTGGTAGTCCTGTTCTTTACCAGCTCCAGACAGCCCAGTAGTCCTGTGTTGCGGAAGTCGCCTATAGAAGGATGCTGCTGTTTCATCTTTTCCACCTGCGCTTCCAGGTAACGCCCCATGGCAGCCGCATTTTCGATAAGATTTTCATCCTCGTATATCTTCAGCACCTCCACACCCGCGGCGCAGGCTACGGGGTGGGCGGAATAGGTGAGGCCCAGCCAAAGGGTGCGATCAGAAAAGTGATCCGCGATCTTGTCCGTAACGATAAGGGCGCCCAGCGGGATATAGCCGGCCGTGATGCCCTTGGCCGTGGCGATCATGTCGGGCTCGATGCCATGGAGCTCCGAGGCGAACCATTTACCGGTACGGCCAAAGCCGCTCATGACCTCATCGATGATGAGCAGGATGCCATGCTTGTCGCAAAGGGCCCTGATCTTTTGTAAATAGTCGGGTGGATACTTGATACAGCCGGAGGTGCCGCTCTCTCCCTCCATAAGAATAGCTGCGATGCTCTCCGGTCCTTCCAGTTCGATGATCCTTTCGATATGGCTTACGCATTCCCGGTGGCAGGAACTGATCTCTTTTCCCCAGGGGCAGCGATAACAATAAGGATCTTCCACATGAACGACATTGGGCATCTGCTGGGCATCATGCGGCAGCTTGCGAGGATCGCCTCCCGCGGTCATGGAGCCGTAGGAAGCTCCGTGAAAGGCACGATAGCGGGCGATGATCTTATAACGGCCAGTATAGAGTCTTGCCAGCTTGATGGCGTTGTCGATGGCGCTGGCGCCACAGACCGTAAAAAGAGTCTTTTTAAGACGGCCGGGTGTGATCTCCGCCAGGCGTCGTCCCAGCTCGCCCCTTGCACGGGTCACACAACTGGGCGTTACATAGCTAACCTCCTGCATCTGGCGGACGACGGCGGCAGTGACGCGCTGATTGCCATGACCGATGTTGACATTCATCAGTCCGGACGAAAAGTCCAGGTATCGCCGGCCATCGTAGTCATACAGGTATACCCCCTCCGCGTGCTTGACGGCAATGGGGTTGAGACCTTTCTGTTTGCTCCAGGAGAAGAGGGTGTAGTCGAAGTTTTCCTGTTGTATCTCCTGGGTTTCGGACATAGTGACGGGAGAAGGCATAAGTAATATGTTTTGTTAACGTTAACTCATCCAGTTGATGCCGGCTTCGGGATTCCATTTTACCGTGCTTTTCTTCAGACGGGTCCAGAATTCGATGGAGCTTTTGCCTGTGATGTCACCCACTCCAAATTTGCTTTCGTTCCAACCTCCGAAGGAGAAAGGTTCGCGCGGCACGGGTACGCCCACATTGACGCCTACCATGCCTGCCGACGCCCTGTCGATCACGTAACGTGCGTAGCCGCCATTTTGTGTAAATACGGAAGCGGCATTGCCGTATGGGTTATCGTTCTCGATAGCCAGGGCTTCGTCGAGGCTGTCCACGCGCATGATGCTGATGACGGGGCCGAATATTTCCTCCCTGGCTACGGCCATATTGGGTTTGACGTCGTCGATGACGGTGGGTCCCACATAGGTGCCTTTTTCTTTCCCGGGAACCGTGGCGCCACGACCATCTACCAGAATTTTTGCTCCCTGCTGTTCAGCTTCCGTTATATAGCGTTCGATCCTTTCTTTTGCTTCGGCGTTAATGACCGCACCCAGGTTGCGGCCCGGGACGATACGGCGGGCCTCTTCACATATTTTCTCCACGATGTGGTCGATGGCGCCGACCCCTACCATCGCGGAAGCTGCCATACAGCGCTGACCCGCACAGCCGCTCATGGAGGCTGCCACATTTTGCGCCGTCATTTCGGGTTTGGCATCCGG
>DASZWE010000475.1:0-17985 GCA_035546735.1 Puia sp. | reverse complement strand
GAAAGTGATAGCTGCCACCCCATATGGTGACCCCCATTGAGCAGAAATCTCCACCCTCAAGCCCATATGTCAAATGTTTGCTTCCTTTCAGATCACCGCCCCTCCTCAACCCCCATTTACTCACCAATGTCCCACCCGGCTTGATCTTCCCTGAAAAGTCGATAAAGGCCTGCTCCACTTCTCCCGCCGTGCCATAAATATCCAGGTGATCCGCATCCATGGCCGTAATGACAGCAATGTCCGGGCTCAGCTTCAGGAAACTCCTATCGTACTCATCGGCCTCCACCACACACACATTACGCTTATCGCTCCAGAAATTGCTGTTGTAGTTGACAGCAATGCCTCCTAAAAAAGCATTGCAGCCATAACCGCTGTGCCGGAGGATATGCGCGATCATGGTCGTAATGGTCGTCTTGCCATGCGTGCCCGCTACACAGATATTAAAAGAGCTTTGGGTGATCATACCCAGCACATCACTGCGCTTCAGGATGCTATAGGAATGTTGCTGATAGTACAACAGCTCCTTATGATCCTTGGGTACGGCCGGAGTATATACCACCAGGTCCGCATCTTTGGGAGCCTGCTCCGGGTCGTCTTCATAGTGGACTGGTATACCTTCACTTTCCAACTGGCGGGTAAGGGTAGTGGATGTCTTGTCATACCCGCTGACCTCTTTTCCCTGACCCTTGAAATACCGGGCCAGCGCACTCATCCCAATGCCGCCGATGCCAATAAAATAGATCTTCCTTATATCCTTTAGTTCCAGCATTGTTTTCTGTTTCACCGTTTTGGCCATGGCTGTTCCTCCCTGGCCAATGTCTTTCGTTCGTCGTTGCTCCTGTCCCGGCTGCACGCCCCTGGCCGGTCCGCTCCCGCCTGCCATCCCTCCAATTGACCCGGGCGGGCCCGGCAAGAATCCTCTTACCAGGGCCCTTGGGCCGGGTGCCCTAAATCTTCGCCAGTATCTCCCTCGCTATCACTTCATCCGCATTGGTCACCGCCAGTCTTCCAATATTTTCCTCTAATTGCTTACGCCTTGACTCGTCCTTTAACAAGGCAATAGCCGTCGCCACCAGCTTATCCTTTGCCTCAATATCTTTTATCAGCAATCCAGCCCCCTTGTTCACCAGACTTTGCGCATTGGCCGTCTGATGGTCCTCCGCCGCGAAAGGAAAAGGCACGAATACTACTGCCTTCCGCTGGACGCATAGCTCGGCAATGGACATGGCGCCGCTGCGCGAGATCACCGTATCACCGGCAGCAAATGCATATTCCATCTGCGTAATGAAATCACGGGTCCGGATATTCGACCGGCCCTTACAAAGAGCCGCCGCCTGCTCCGCAAACGGTTTGCCCGTCTGCCATATCAGCTGGACCCCGTTTTTCTCAAACTCATCCAGGTGCGCGGCAATGGCCTCATTGATACCCTTTGCTCCCAGACTGCCACCCGTGGAAAGCAGCGTAGGCTTGGCAGGGTCCAGTCCAAAGAATCCCAAAGCCTCTTCCCTGCCGATCCGAAGCGCCGTCAGGTTAGCCCGCACCGGATTGCCCGTGATCTTTATCTTCTCCGCCGGAAAGAATCGCTCCATTCCATCACTGGCCACAAAGATGGCCGTCGCCTTCTTCCCCAGCCATTGATTCGCCTTGCCGGCAAAAGAGTTGGACTCATGGATAAAAGTGGGTATCCCCTTTGCCTGCGCCGCACGCAGCATAGGGTAGCTGGAATATCCTCCCACCCCCACTACCGCATCCGGCATGAACTCCTGGATGATGTTCCGCACCTGGAAAAAGCTTTTGATCAGCTTCATCGGAAGACCAATGTTCTTTATCAAAGAGCTTCTGTTGAGACCCGCCATATCGATGCCCTCTATCCTGTATCCGGCCTGCGGCACTTTCTCCATCTCCATCTTTCCCTTGGCCCCCACAAAGAGCAGCTCCACATCGGGCGCCTGCTTTTTCAACGCTCCCGCAATGGCTATCGCAGGAAATATATGACCGCCAGTGCCTCCGCCGGCTATGATGATCTTCTTGCTCATGCTGCCACCGCCTCCTCCTCTTTTAGTTGTTTTGCCTCCTTCTCCACATTCCGCGCCACGCTGAGTATGATCCCGATGGCCAGACAGGTGAACAGGAAAGAGCTCCCACCCATGCTCACCAACGGCAGCGTCACCCCCGTGACGGGAAACAGGTTTACATTCACCGCCATATTTGCCAGGGCCTGTATCACCAGGGTAAAACTCAGCCCCAACGCAAGGAATGCCCCAAAAGCATAAGGACATTTCCGGAAAATGCGAATGCTGCGAAGAAGGAATATCAAATAAATAAATACAATAAAAGCTCCTCCCACCAGCCCATACTCTTCTATTATGATGGCATAGATAAAGTCCGAATAAGGGTGCGGCAGAAAATTGCGCTGCTCACTGTTACCCGGCCCTTTCCCCAGGATACCACCCTTGGCAATGGCGATCTTTGCCTGGTTCACCTGGTAATTGTTATCGTCGACATCTTCTTTGCTCCCGTACATAAATGCCTCCACACGACTGACCCAGGTGCCTACCCGGACAAATAGACGCGAGCCGCTCTCTGCTCGGGGTCTCTCCACCTCCCCACCATTTGCCTTATGACGGATCACAGCCGCCATCACCAGGATCACCACCGGGACCAGCGCCACCCCCATTGTCATCAACAGATGCTTTGCGCTCACCCGCCCGATAAACAATAACATCAGGCTCGTAGCTCCGATAAGCAGTGCCGTCGATAAATTCGCGGGCGCGATCAGCACACAAACCACCGCGATAGGCGTGATCACCGGAATAAAACCTTTTTTAAAGTCCTTGATCACATCCTGCTTCTTGCTCAACAGCCGGCTCAGATACATGAAAAGCGCCAGCTTGGCCAGATCAGAAGTCTGAAAGGTCATATTGATAATGGGCAATCGTATCCAGCGGCTGCCTTCATTCAGCTTGACCCCAAAGAACAAGGTGTAGAACAGCAAGGGAATGGATATCAGAAAAAGTATCCTCGCCACCTTGGAATACACCGTATAGTTCACCTGGTGAGCGAAATAGATCACCAATACGCCTACCAGGATAAAGGCCGACTGCTTGAAAAGGTATACTTCCGTATTGCCCTTGTACATCTTATACGCCAGGAGTCCGGTGGAGCTGTACACGACGAGAAGGGACACCACGGCCAGCAGCACCACCATGGTCCAGATCACCTTGTCACCCTTGGTCCTGGACCCCAGACTCCCAAACGGAGCTTTTTCTATCGTCGTCGTGTTACTCATTCATCCATATGTTTATTCCGCCGGCCGCATAACGGCAGGCCGTCACAGGTCCCGCACAGCCTCTTTGAACTGCCGGCCCCTGTCCTCATAATTTTTAAAAAGATCGAAGCTGGCGCAGGCCGGACTCAGCAGCACTACATCCCCCTTTGTGGCAAAATGAAAGGCGGCCTTTACAGCCTCTTCCGCACTGCCCGTATTGACCATCAGCGCCACGTCATTCTGGAAGGCCTCGTGTATCTTCCTGTTATCTACACCCATACATACGATGGCCTTTACCTTCTCCTTCACCAGGTCCCTGATAAGGGTATAATCGTTCCCTTTGTCCACCCCGCCCAGGATAAGTATCGTGGGCTTATCCATGCTCTCTAACGCATACCAGGTGCTGTTCACATTGGTGGCCTTGGAGTCGTTGATGAACTCCACCCCTCTGACCGTACTGACATATTCCATGCGATGTTCCAGGGCTTCGAAGCTCTGTATCGCCTCACGGATCTTCTGCTTGCGGATGCCGACGGTGGCTGACGCGATGCCTGCTGCCATAGTGTTGTATTGATTGTGAATGCCTTTCAACGCAAAATCATAAATACTCATTTGCCATTTCTCGTTGCCTGTCTCTATGTGCATTTGTCCCTTATTGATAAATCCTCCTTTGTTGGTTTCCTGTTGCATAGTAAATGGTAATGGGTTAGAATGAATGGGCTCCCGGTTTAAATATTCCTTGATCACAGGGTCGTCATCGTTATAAATAAAATGATCCTCTTTCGTCTGGTTCATCGTGATACGGAATTTGCTCCGGATATAGTTCTCGAACTTATAGTCGTACCGATCCAGATGGTCTTCCGTGATATTGGTCAGAACGGCAACATCCGGTCGAAAATGAACGATGTCGTCCAATTGGAAGCTGCTGATCTCCGCCACATACCATTGCTTCGGGTCTTCCGCTACCTGCCTTGCAAAAGAGTATCCTATATTGCCAACCAGCGCACAATCCAGTCCTCCATGACGGCAGATATGGTAGATCATGGAGGTAGTGGTCGTCTTTCCATTGCTCCCCGTTATGCCAATGATCCTGCTGTCCCCTTTATGACGGTAAGCCAGCTCTATCTCACTGATCACCGGTATCCCCCTGGCCCTGATCTTCTTCACCATCTCGTTCTTCTCCGGTATCCCCGGACTCTTCATAACCTCGTCGGCATTCAATATCTTCTCTTCCGTATGCCCCCCCTCCTCGAAGTCGATACCCAGTTGCTGAAGATCTTTTCTGTAGTTATCCTTCAACACCCCTCCATCGGAGAGAAATACATCATACCCCTCTTTGGAAGCCAGCACAGCCGCGCCGACACCACTCTCACCTCCTCCTAGTATGACGAGTCGTTTGTTCATTGGTTCGATCTCCGGTTCCCCGAGTTTATCTCGATCCATGATGTCTTCTCAATGGTCTCGATGATTCGGTTGCCACCCGAATTGGGGGGTTTTTCACAAGTATGAACTCTTACTGCACCACAATCTCTTCAGCTAAGGGGCTCTCCCCGATCAGAGTGCCCCGCGGATTGGTTTTTCATACTCCGTTACCTGATCTTCAACGTAGCTATGGCAAATGCCACGCACAATATCGTCACGATCCAAAACCTGGTTACGATCTTGCTTTCATGATAGCCTAGCTTCTGGTAATGATGATGTAGGGGGCTCATTAAAAAGACCCGCCTTCCCTCTCCGTGTTTTTTCTTAGTGTATTTGAAGTAAGTCACCTGTATGACCACGCTGAGACTTTCCACAAGGAATACAGCGCAGAATATAGGTATCAGCCATTCTTTTCTGACAATGATCGCCAGGGCCGCAATGATGCCCCCCAGCGTAAGGCTGCCCGTATCCCCCATGAACACCTGCGCCGGGAACGCATTGTACCAGAGAAATCCGACACAGGCCCCGATCAGCGCTCCTATAAAGATGGACAGCTCGCCCAGATTGGGGATATACATGATGTTCAGATATTCGGCAAATCGGATATTGCCACTGGCATAGGCAAAAACACCCAAACAGGCCCCGATGACAGCGCTGACGCCCGTGGCCAGTCCATCTAATCCATCCGTAAGGTTCGCCCCATTCGACACCGCCGTAACAATAAAGATGACGACGATGATATAAAGTATCCAGTTCAACCCGCGCATGGCCTGCGGGAGCAGCTTGGAATAATTGAACTCATGGTTCTTTACAAAGGGAATGGATGTAATGGGCTCCTTGGCCGGAACAAACAGCTTTTTCTCTTTTCCCAGCTGCACAGTCTTCCAGCCCGTCGTATCCGTCGGCAATGTCTGGCCTACATATTCCCGGTACACCGTGGTATTGCTGCTGAAATACAACGTAGCACCTACCACGATACCCAGCACAATTTGCCCCAATACCTTGAACCAACCCGCCAGTCCATCCTTATCTCCTTTTTTATACGGTATGCCCTGTTCCCTGGCAATACGCTTGGCCCTCAGCTTCAGATAATCGTCGATAAACCCTATCAGACCCAGCCAGACAGTGGCAAAAAGCATCAGCCGTATATAGACCTTATGCAGGTCCGCCAGCAAAAGAGTAGGGATCAGTATCGCCAGGATGATGATAAAGCCTCCCATGGTGGGCGTACCCGCCTTTTTCTGCTGACCCTCCAATCCCAGATCACGCACCGTCTCGCCTACCTGCTTCCTCAGCAGGAAGTTGATCAGCCGCTTGCCAAAGATCATGCTGACGATCAGGGAGAACAGAACGGCCAGCAACACGCGGAACGTGATGAATTGGAACAGGGCGCTGCCCGGTACTTTGATACCAGCGCTCTTAAGCCATTCGAACAGATGATACAGCATATTGGTCCTTGGTTTATCGTCCTATCGTCCGGCGCGGATTATTTCTCCAGCAGCTCGAACATCTCCAGTAATACTTGTTTATCGTCAAAAGGGTATTTTACGCCCTTTATCTCCTGGTATTTCTCATGCCCCTTCCCGGCAATGAGGACAATATCCTCCGGCCTGGCAAGGTTGATCGCCGTACGTATAGCCTCTTTCCTGTCGGCGATCTTTGTATACTTTCTTTTGGCCGCGCTATTGAGCCCCGCCTCCATATCCAATAGGATCTGCCCGGGATCTTCGCTCCGGGGATTGTCCGAAGTAAAGATGGCCTTATCGCTGTACTCACAAGCCGCGGCGCCCATCAGCGGCCGCTTGGTCTTGTCGCGATCACCTCCACAGCCCACCACCGTAATGATCTGCTCATGTCCCTTCCGCAGCTTCTGTATCGTAGCCAGCACATTGATCAGCGCATCGGGCGTATGGGCATAGTCCACAATACCGATGATCCTTTCCCGGGCCGATATTACATAGTCGAACCTTCCTTCCGCACCACTGAGCGTGCTCAGCGTGCGTAGCACCTCGCTCTTATCCTGCCCTAAACAAATAGCAGCGCCATAGACAGCCAGCAAATTATAGGCATTGAACTCCCCGATGAGGCGAAAATGAACTTCCTGGTCGTTGATGGTCATCACCAGTCCCGTGAGGTTGTTCTCCAGGATCTTCCCTTTAAAATCCGCCACTGTCTTCAGGCTATAGAAATACTTTTTGGCATTGGTATTCTGCAGCATGACCCCGCCTCTTTTATCATCCGCATTGGAGATGGCAAAGGCATCGGAAGACAGCGAGTCGAAGAATGACTTCTTCACACGGATATATTCATCAAAAGTCTTATGGTAATCCAGGTGATCGTGGGTAATGTTGCTGAACACCCCCCCCGCGTACTGAAGACCCGCGATCCTATGCTGATGAATGGCATGGGAGCTGGTTTCCATGAAGGCATAAGCACAACCTTCGTCCACCATATCCTTTAACAGGCTGTTGAGCGCCAGCGCGTCGGGAGTAGTATGAGTGGCCGCCACTACCCGCTCGCCTATATGGTTTTGCACCGTGCTCAGCAATCCGCACTTGTATCCCAGAGAAGTAAAGAGCTTATATAATATAGTGGCGATCGTCGTCTTGCCATTGGTCCCGGTGACACCCACCAACTTCAGCTTTTCGGAAGGCTGACCATAAAAGTTATGCGCTATATAGCCTGCCGCTGCCGCACTGCTCTCCACCTGTATATAAGTGACATTCTCCGAACGCGCGACAGGAACATCCTCACAGATGATCACGCTCGCCCCCGCAGCCACCACCTGGGGAATAAATTGATGGCTGTCGGTATGAGAACCTTTCTGTGCTATAAAAAGCGATCCCGGTCCCACCTTCCTCGAGTCCATCTGCAAGTCATGCACGTCCTTGCCCATGTCCCCATAGACAGCCCGAATGCTCACCTTATACAATATGTCCCGCAGATTTGCCATTATTCAATTCAATTCGATAGATACTGACTCATTTTTTTTAAGCGCCGCCCCCGGCACAATACTTTGCATCCTTACTTTCCCCCGCCCCCTTACCGCCACCTTCAGATCCATGCTTTCCAGGAGATACAGCGCATCCTTCAGTCCCATCCCCTTTACATCGGGCATGGTTTTTTTGGAAACGACCTCCTTGTTCATCACAGGCTGATAGTTGGAAGCATACAGACGAGCCCACTCGTTTTTTCCAGCGCTGTCCACATAATTCACACCCAGCGTATGCACTACCTCCTGCATATCATGCGTCGAGCCGGCATAAAAGAACTGCGCGCTGTCTTTTTTAAAAGGCAGGACCTCCATCGGCGCCACCTCCTCACTCATCAGCTTGTCGGCCAGCTCCCTGAACACAGGCCCCGCTACCAGGGCGCCTAAATAGTTCTTTGAAAAAGGCTTATTCTTGATCACCACGATACAGGAATACTTCGGATGCTCAGCAGGGAAATAACCCGCAAAAGAGGACTGATAGATATGGTCCGCATAGCCACGACTGCCATTGGCTACCAGGGCCGTACCCGTCTTACCGGCCACCTTATACCAGGCGGTGGCAAATATCTTCCGGGCCGTCCCTTCCTTATCCGAGCAAACGCCCCTCAGACATTCTTTCAATTGCTGGAGGGTACCGTCGCTGCATATCTTTTCAATGAGCGTCTGCGGCTCGTTTTCTTTGATCGCATTACCCGCCTCCTCTACTGAGCTGACCAGGTAAGGCTTCATCATCCTGCCGTTATTGGCCACCGCATTGTACAGGGTGAGGGTCTGAAGAGGGCTCACCAGCACTTCATAGCCAAAGGCCATCCAGGGCAGCGTCGTATTGCTCCAGGTACGGGACCTGGGACTCTTTACCACCGGAGTGGTTTCTCCCACCAGGTCGACGCCCGTAGGCTGATTGAGCCGCAGCTTCTTCAAATGATCCACAAAAGCACCCGGATTGCCCGAGTAATTGGCCCAGGCCAGCTTGGCCATGCCAACGTTGGAGCTGATCTCGAATGCTTCCTTCACCGTGAAGGTCCTGTTGTCATGCGGCTCCGAGTCATACACCGTCCTCCCGGCCACCTTCCATACGCCACCTTCCAGGTTGACATTGTCCGTGAGCCGAACCTTGTGGTCTTCCAACAGGGACATCAATGTAGCCAGCTTAAAGGTGGAACCCGGCTCCGTCGCACGGATAGCGTAGTTCAGATCCTCCCAGTAAGTGCCATCTGTCTGACGTCCCAGGTTAGCAATGGCCTTGATCTTTCCGGTAGCGACTTCCATGACGATGCAGGTGCCGTGCTCCGCCTCATTGGCGATCATTTCTTTCAGCAGCGCGTTCTCTGCAATGTCCTGGATATTCACGTCGAGGGTGGTGACAACGTCCTTTCCATTCTCGGACTCTATCTCATACCCTTCCACGGGAATGTAAGTGCCTCCGGCAATATAGCGGACCAGCCGGCGCCCGCTCTGTCCTTTCAACAGCGTATCATAGGTACGTTCGAGCCCTACGTTCTGGGCATTGGCTCTGGCCAGGCCAATGGTACGATTGGCCAGGAGGCCGAACGGATTTAACCTCTTTTGCTCGACTTCTGCAATGAAGCCGCTCCTGTTCCTTCCCTGGCGGACGAGCGGGAAGGCTCTCAATTTTTTATACTGGTCGAAGCTCAGATTGGCATGCAGAAGATAATACCGGTCCACGGCGCGATAACCCCGTTGCAGCTCCTTTTTATACGCCTGCGTGGATTGATCGCCAAACAGCGAGGCAAGACAGAGGGATAAGCTATCGAGATTCTCAAAAAAACGCTTCCCATTCTTCTCTCTCAGACCATCCGCGCCAAAGTCGATGTAGATAGAAAAATAAGGTATGGAAGTGCTCAGCATGCTGCTGTCCTCGCTATAGATCGTCCCCCTTTCAGCATCCATTTCAATGAACTTCTGGTGCAGACTGTCACTGAGACCCCTCCAGTAAGCACCCTGAACGCGCTGGATATAAAATGCCTTACCCAACACCACCAGGCACAGGACCGTAATGCCGATAAAGCATAAGTACACCCTCCACAATATGTCGCGTTTGACCTCCATTTCAGTTATGCGCGGTGGCGGTCGAGTCAACCAAAACGACAGGCGGCTGTGTCAGCTCTTTCAATCCGAAAGGCTCGACGGCTTTGGCAAGTTCGCTTTGTTTACTGCGGAACATCACTTCGCTTTTCAAGGTTTTGTATTCGTATTGCAGTTCTTTCAATTCTTTATTGGTCCGGTTGATATCCCGGACGATCTTGTCGGCATAATGACCGTTATAGATATAGATCACCGCCAGGGCTGCCAGGAACAGGAAGAAGGGAATATTCTTCATGATCCAGTGGTAGTTCAACGAAGGCTTCCAGCGGGGCTTGATATGTTGATCTTTATCGCTCATGGTCTATATATATTCTCCAATATTCATCGCCGTATTCTACACGTGCTCAGCAATGCGCAACTTCGCGCTGCGAGCTCTTGGATTCAGCTTTAATTCTTTTTCACCGGGTGTTATCGGTTTGCGGGTGATGACTTTCAAAAGGGGATTGGCCTTGGATTGCCCATAAGGGTCCGATAAATCGTCTTCGTCTTCAAAGGAGCCTCGCTTAAAAAAATTCTTGACAATTCGATCTTCCAGCGAATGGAAGGTGATGACGGCTGCACGGCCACCAGGCAGAAGCAGGGTGGGTATTTGTTGCAGCAATTCCTTTAACGCTCCCAATTCATCGTTGACTTCGATACGTAAGGCTTGAAAAACCTGAGAGAAATACCTGTTGGGATTTCCTTTCACCACACTGCTCAAGGCGGTCTTAAAGTTTTGAGTGGACTTCAAAGACACTTGACGGCGAACGTCTACAATTGTCCTGGCAAGGGTCTTTGCATTGGTCACTTCCCCATATTGTTCGAAGAGCTTGTGAAGCTGCTGCTCCGAATAGGTACTGACAATATCAAAGGCCGTCAGCGTTTGACGCTGGTCCATTCTCATATCCAGGTCGCCCGTGTAGCGCGTGGAAAAACCTCGCTCAGGCTGATCGAACTGGTGGCTGCTGACACCCAGGTCGGCCAATATGCCATTGACCTGTTGGACATGATGCAGACGGAGCATCCGGCTGAGATGGCGGAAATTATGAGGGAGAAAGGTGATCCGGACATCATCGGGCAGGTTTTGCCGCGCGTCGCTGTCCTGGTCAAAAGCATATAATCTGCCCGAAGGACCAAGCCTTTCCAGGATACCTCTTGCATGGCCGCCACCGCCAAAAGTACAGTCGACATAGCTGCCGCCAGGCTGTATCGCCAGCCCCTCCAGGGACTCACGATAAAGGACAGGAACATGGTAGTCACTCCCCCCACCCCTGGATTCATCCCCCGGCCTCCCCTGGTCGCCCCGTTTTGCCATTACGCGAGCCCTCCCGGGTTCATAACCTGCTTAGCCAGGCTGCTGAATGCCTCCGGTGAAAAAGATTCAAAGAACTGTTGGTACTTACTTTTATCCCAGATCTCGATTTTGTCTACGGCAGCCACCAGCACGATATCTTTTTCCAGGCCGGCATGCTCTTTCAGGTTTTGCGGGATCAACAACCTTCCTGCGGTATCCAATTCCGCCATCGTGGCTCCATTCAGGAAATATCTCCTGAATTGCCGAACTTCGGGGTCAAAATCATTCAATTGGCTAATCTTGGCGAAAATGGGTTCCCAGCTTTTCATGGGATAGAGGCTTAGACACTTTTCAAACCCTCTGTTCACAACAAACTGCGTGGTTCCCTCTTCCGGCAACTGCTTTTTGAAGCCAGCCGGGAGCAAGAAGCGACCTTTCGAGTCCAGTGTAGCTTCGTATTCGCCCAGAAAACCAATCATTTATGACGAGTTGAATCAAATTATACTAAAACTAACACAAAATAACACTTTTTCCCACCAAAACCGGGGAAATTGAAAAATTTAATTTTTCCACAGCAGTGTATTACCTTGAGTTAGAGGAAGTGAGGTGGAATTAGCCCTCTCCCGCCAGAAGATGCTATGTGATTTGAATGTGAATTGTGGTGGAAAACCTGTGGAAAAGGGCGGTTCAAATGTGGAAAAGCAAAATCCTTATAAATGGCGCCGGTCGAACCACCACCACGTCATCCCATCTCCGATATGCCGGAACCCCACCTGCTCATACATCCGGCAGCCCGTCGCATTCAGCACCGCATGTCGATACCCCTTCGCCCTTCCATATAAGCAGGCAGCCCGTACCAAAGCTTTCCCGATACCCTGCCCGCGGGCCGAAGGCGCCACCGCTACGTCGTAAAGCCCGGCCACCCGGTACTCGCCCGTCGCCAGGTGTACGGACGAATGCCCCACGATCTTCCCATGGAGTAGCGCTATGAACTGTTGCGTCAGCTCAGGATGACGCTTCAACAGCATAGGGCTTACGGCGCCATGCTCCCCCGTGTAAGGAATGTCCTTTAGATGGTGCAGGGATAAGTAATTGTCGGCCACGATCTGCAGCTGCGCGGGTATCTCCTGTTCCATATCAACCAGGTCCATCGCCATCCAGCAGGGACGCCAGCCATGCTGGAAACCTCTTGCCAGGAGCCTCGCACCCAGATCGGCCGGTCGCGGAGGAGCAAGGGACCAGCATCCCAGCCCCTTCGTAGGATGTTCTCGATACCAGGCCATCATCTCATCCAGCTGTCCGTCGGCAGTCGTTTCATCCAAACTTGGAAATGCGATCATGGATTGAAATTCCCTGCCATCATACGTATAGGTGATATCCCCCGCCATCCGGACCTCTCCACCCCGGGCAATGGCATTGCGGTAGAATAACTGTGCGTGGTTATAAGCAACGGCTTGTTCCAGTTGACGATCTGTCATACGTTCCATCAAATATCAATAATATTGCGGATCAAACCCGACGGCAGTTGGACTGCACGCGAAAAATTATCGTATGGACCCAAGAAATATTTCTATCGCCGACTATACCTACACGCTCCCGGCTGAGCTCATCGCGCACTACCCACTTGCCGAAAGGGACGCAAGCAAGCTGCTGATCTATCATAACGGCAATATCTCAGAAGACATTTATAAGCATATTGCAGAATATATTCCTGAAGAGTCCCTGCTCATATTCAATAATACAAAGGTCGTCGAGGCAAGGATCCTGTTCCGCAAGCCCACTGGAGGTCAGATCGAGCTCTTCTGCCTGGAGCCGCCGACAGAATATGGAGGTATTGCGGCGGCCATGATGCAAAAGGGCAGCGTGCGCTGGAAATGTCTCATCGGGGGAGCCAGCAAATGGAAGCCCGGCCAGGTACTTCACAAGAAGATGTCATCCGCCGTCGGGCACCGGTCCACGGTCTCCCTGGAAGCACGCTATCTTGGTAAAGAGGACGATGCCTTTCTCATCGGGTTTTCATGGACCCCTGCAGAACTAACCTTTGCAGAGCTCCTTCACCAGGCAGGACTGATCCCTCTTCCCCCTTATATCCGCCGTCCCGCGGAAAGCTCGGATGCGGAAAGGTATCAAACCATCTACGCCCGGCACGACGGTTCCGTAGCGGCGCCCACAGCAGGCCTGCATTTTACAGATACAGTATTTGAAGCGCTGGCGGCAAAACATATTCCGCACAGCTTTGTCACCCTCCATGTAGGAGCGGGAACCTTTCTTCCCGTAAAGTCGTCCACCCTCGCGGATCATCCCATGCATGTGGAGTGGATCGCTGTCACAAAAGAGACCATAGCCGCCCTGCTACAGGCGCTGGACAAACCCATCATCCCGGTAGGCACCACCTCCGCCCGCACCATCGAAAGTCTTTACTGGCTGGGACTGAAAGCCGCGCAGGACCCATCCATCACCCCCGATGACATGGTAGTGCATCAATGGGACGCTTATGAGCTTCCCGCACAAACCATAAGTCCCGGAACTGCGCTCACCGCCTTGCTGGAATGGATGCGCGGGCATGATCTGTCTCAGCTGATAACCCGTACGCAATTGTTGATCACACCAGGATATAAATGGCGTATCGCAAAAGGGCTCATTACCAATTTTCATCAGCCCGAATCGACCTTACTGCTGCTGGTAGCCTCCCTGATCGGAGAAGATTGGAAAAAAATATACGATTATGCCCTACAACACAGCTTCCGCTTCCTCAGCTACGGTGACGGTTGTCTGTTATGGAATGCCTCTATGCCTCTTCCGCCTGCAACGGGAACTCCAGGGTGAAAGTAGTGCCCTTACCAACTATGCTGTCCACCTTGGTCTTACCCCGGTGAGCTTCCACGATGGTCTTGACATAGCTAAGTCCCAGGCCAAACCCCTTGACATTGTGGATATTGCCCGTATGGGCCCGGTAGAACTTCTCGAAGATGCGCCGCTGCGTCTCCTTGCTCATCCCAATGCCATTGTCCTCGATGCGTATGATCAGGCTCTTGGCAGTACTATGGGTAGTGATTCGTATGAGTAGATTCTCTTTTGAATATTTTATGGCGTTGTCGATGAGGTTGGATATCAGGTTGGTAAAATGTACCTCATCCGCGCTGATCAGATCACTCTTTGCATTGAGCTGCAATTCCGACCGCCCCCCCTTTCCATCCAGCTGCAGCTGGAAATTTTCCATAGCCTCCTGTATGACAGTATGCGCATGGATAGGCGTCAGATTCAGCTGCTGCTCCTGCCGGTCGAGCAGCGACGCCTGCAGTATCGTCTCCACCTGCTTGTTCATCCGGCGATTCTCCTCCTTGATAATGCCGGTGAAATATTCGGACTTCTGTCTGTCCTGTATCACTTTTTCGTTCTTCAACGCATCCACCGCCAGGGAAATGGTAGCCAAAGGGGTCTTGAACTCGTGCGTCATGTTATTGATAAAGTCGTTCTTTATTTCACTCAGCTTCTTTTGCCGGAGCAGCGCCCTCACCGTTACAAAAAATGCGGCTATGATGATAATGGTAAAAAAGATGGCCCCTCCGATCATCCACCGCATCTGGCTCAGCACAATGTTCCGGAAGTCTGGAATGACGACCACCAGCACCTCGTCAGGTATGGTCTCTCCCACTCCAATGTTCTCGGGAGCCTGAAGAGGATAATAGGCCGCCCAATTGTGTACCGAATCTTCCAGCTCTTTGAAATAATTGGGTGAGCGTATCTCCGGAGGCCGGAAGGACATCGAGGTGCCCAGAATAGCGGAAACGGCAAATTCGAATTTGGTATCCTTCATACCGTGGATATTAAAGGATTTTCTCAGCTTGTCGGCGATGTCCTCGGGTGTAAATTTCTCGGCAATGGTAGGCGGACGCATCAGCTCCAGCATGAACTGGTCGGAAGGCCGCCAGGTCAGGCCGGGTTTTAACCGCAACGTCTTTAAATTGGGAGAAGTGCCTCTTTGCTCTACCAGTTGGTGCCCCACATCATTCATGACGTCGACGAGCTTGTGCTTCAACAGCTCCCGCCTGTTCTCCACCATGGTAAACAGCCAGTTGATCTGGATATATATAATACCAATGAGGGACAGTGAGATCAGAAGAAAAATAATGGGAAAAATTTTTTTCAAACCAAATTGCTTTTTACTTACCGGCCCGGTCATCGGGCCCAACTATAAAGATATTCAAAAGGTCAAAGGATAGGTTCCTTCCATGCCCCGTCGGATCAGCTATTTAACGAAGGTTTCACAAAGAAAGGGGATTTCATGCTAAAAACCACCGATCCATAGTCTCCCGGGCTATATTCCGCACGACCCGTTTTGCGGACATTTTTCCCGCAATTTCCGGCATTTTCCAGCTTAAGCACTCCTATGAAAATAATCGGATTTTGCTATCTCCCATAATTACTTAATTTAGATTCTATGGAGAGCCCGGCACCTGGTATATTGTTGATCGCAGATCCTTTCCTTAAAGATCCGAATTTCATGCGGACAGTCGTGTTCCTTTGCGAACACCAGGACGAGGGAAGCTTTGGATTTGTGCTGAATAAGGATTACGACTACACATTGAATGAACTGGTCAGCGGATTGGACGACCTGAAATTACCCGTTTATTTAGGAGGACCTGTACAGATGGACACGATCCATTTTTTGCATCAGTATCCCGATAAGATCGTCGGGGGATACGAGATCATCGACGGCGTCTTTTGGGGCGGCAACTTCGAAACAGCCATCGACCTGATACGTGCGGGCGAAATAGACATCTCCAAGATACGCTTCTACATTGGATATTCCGGCTGGGGCAGCGGTCAGCTGGCCGATGAATTGAAAGAAAAATCATGGCTCACAGTACCGGCCAGCCGTAAGCTGGTATTCCATAAAAAGACGGACGAGATATGGAAGGACGCGCTCCGTCATCTTGGCGGGGAATATGAGATCATGATCAATTTCCCCATCGATCCCCAGCTGAACTAAAAAATGCCCCCGTGCGAAACACGAGGGCACTGCCAAAATTCATACCAGCGTCCACTAATGAATGGCAAATCGGATCCCCGCCTCGATACCCCAGGTATCCAGATTCTTTACTCCATCGCTGTTGAATGGCGCATAATTGTAGCTGCCACCGATCTTGATTGCCGTCGGTGAGTAGCTGCTCAATGGAATATAAAAGCCGGCCTCTCCCTTCAGTGCCCAATTGGCTTTGGAATGCGGGGCATCGAATTCTCCCAGGTACTGGTCGAATGTGGCGAAATTCACTCCCGCCCCCGCTCCTACATACGGACGAATAAACCCTTTTTTTGTCAATGTATAATTTGCTGTCAGCAACACCGGTATCTGTTGAATAGAGTTGCTCACGACGGCCGATACGGTAGTACCTTCCCCATCATTATAGGTCTGACGGGAATACTTCTGATAATAGTCATTGTACCCAAAGCTCAACCCAAGGCTCAGCTGATCATTCAGGGGATAAGCCAGGCCTGCATTAAATCCCTTATAAGCCGGATGGGTTACATAATTCTTAAAGGACCCCGTAGGGAAATTCACGCCATATCCCGCGGTGACATTCAAATAATTTTGAGCATGAAGGGCAGGGCAGCTCAATAATACTATCAGCACTGCCACTCCATATTTTAATAATGTGCGCATGTTATACCTCCTTGCTTGCATGATTATTGTTTAAGATAGGACGACTGATTCACGAGGGCCTGAACCTCCGATGCCGCATTGCCCTGGTTGAAGACCTGCTCGCCCCTCGCCAATCCGGTCCATATAGTCTTGATCTTATTGCCATTGGCAGATGCATTCTTCAGATCCAGCAGATCGATCTCCAGACCGCCGCTGGTAATGGAATACACACCTACCGCATAATAAGGCGGATAATAGCCATATCCCCCATAACCCCAGTAATAAGGGTCCCAGTAGTCGCCATAGTAATCCCAATAATCTCCATAGCTGAAGACGCCGGTGGAAGTATTGTAAACCCTGGCGACATTCACGGCCAGGTCAGGTGAGGATTCTCTTGCCACCAGCTGATACCCCCGCTGCTGCAAACTGCTGCTAATGGCAGCCAGCAACAAGCTGTCATAGGACGACCGCTCCCGTCCATATAGCTGGTTGTCCTGGATAACGTCTACCGAGTCGGTGACGCTAAAAGTTTTATAGCTGGAAAAATTAGCCGTCGTATCATAATTAGTGATATAGATACGCGACTCATCGTTAGTAAGATTGTTCAGAGGATCCTTTCGGCAGCTTCCAAAGGCAAGTATTGTCAGCAGCGCTCCTCCCGTTAACCATCCTATTGTTTTCATGATCGGTGCTGTTTTTAAAATTTGTGGAAATTGTTACGATACAGCACTATAGACGCAAATAGGATGCCTCGGGTTTAAAGAATACCAAAGCTTTAACAGAGGACTAACACATCTTAAAACCTTATTAAAAAAAATCAACCCCCCGGTATACACCGGAGGGTTATAAACTAACATTCTTTTCCACGGGTGTTGGACCGCGCTTTGTAAGGGCTACTTTGTTTCAACAGGTACAGCGCCTTCAACCAAAACGGTCACCTTATTGTGGATGACTTCCACGAATCCACTTTGGATCGTGAAGTACGCGAGGTGGCTTTTATTATCCTTCAATACCTTTACCCGGCCCGCTTTCAGCGCGCTGACCAGGGGGGCGTGTTTCTCCATTACTTCAAAAAGACCCGACACGCCTGGCAGTTGTACCCCGTACACATCGCCGCTGAATAGCTTCTTTTCGGGTGTTAATATCTCGAGATTCATTAGTATTTACGATTTAAACTTCGTCCGGGTTGCTTGTCCGGAATAGCGCCCTTATCTTACTTCCAGCCATGGCTGGAGCCGCGATTAACCTTGAGCCTGTGCCAGCAGCTTCTTACCTTTCTC
>DASZWE010000474.1:0-9096 GCA_035546735.1 Puia sp. | reverse complement strand
GCATGTCAAGATCGATATTCTGATCAATTGCGCGGGCATTACGGGGCTGACCAATCTGCAAAGCCATGAGGTGGACAGCGCCGACCTGCATAAGGTATTTGAGATAAATTTTATGAGCAGCTTTTATACTTCCAGGGCCGTGCTGCCCCATATGATCTCGAAAAAGTATGGCCGGATATTGCATATCGCTTCGATATCGGGTAAGGAGGGAAATGCGGGGATGCTGGCCTATTCTGCGTCCAAAGCTGCGGTAATATGCATGGCGAAGGTGCAGGGTAAAGAGTATGCCGAGTCGGGTATAACCGTAAATGCGCTGGCGCCCGCTGTGATCCGGACGCCGCTGGTGGATATGATGCCGGAGCAGCAGGTAAAGTATATGACCGATAGGATACCGATGAAACGTTGTGGAACATTGGAGGAAGCTGCTAATATGGCTGCCTATATCGTCTCCCCTTACAACAGTTTTTCCACCGGCTTCACCTTTGATCTTTCGGGTGGGCGGGCTACTTACTAATACCAGTCATCAAATGAAAATAGTATACTTCAGGCGTGAGGGCAGGTTATGCCCGGGGATCGTCGTGGACAGCGGGGTCGTGGATGTGGATGGATTTTTGGTTGCCCATGGCGTGGAACCTTTTGGGGAGCGGCCGCTGTCTTTGGCTGACAGGGAGGTGTTGGATGAGGTGAGTGCTTCGGCGGGGGAGGAGTTTGTGATGAGGGAGGAAACATTGGTTATTGGCCCCTGCACGCCGAACCCGTCCAAGATCTTATGTATCGGATTGAATTACCGGAAGCATGCCATCGAGAGCGGGATGGCGATCCCATCCATCCCCGTGGTATTTACCAAATACAATAATACCCTGGTGGATCATGGCGGGGAGGTTCCGCTTGGGAGGGTGGGGAGCCAGTTCGACTATGAGGTGGAACTGGGGGTGGTGATGGGCAGGCGTTGTAAGGAAATAAGGGCGGCGGACGCCTTGGACTATGTCTTTGGGTACTGTGTCGCCAATGATCTTTCCTGCAGGGACCTTCAATTTCGAACAAGTCAATGGCTGATGGGGAAAAGCCTGGATCATTTTTTACCTTTGGGCAAGTATCTGGTGTCGAAGGATGAAGTAGGAGACCCCCAGCGGTTATCCTTACGTTGCAGCCTGAACGGTGAGATCCGGCAAAATTCCAATACGGCCGACATGGTCTTTAGCATTGCGGAGATCATCGAGGACCTTTCGCGGCATATGACTTTGGAGCCGGGTGATCTGATCCTGACCGGTACCCCGGAAGGAGTGATCATGGGATTGCCGGAGAAGAACTGGCTAAAGCCCGGCGATGTGGTAGTCGTAGAAGTGGAAGGGTTGGGGGAGTCCTGCAATAGAATGGCGTAGCAGATAAAAACAGGATACTGGCTGTCATGCAAAAAAATGATCCCGTAGTAGCGGAATTAGCAAATCATTTTCCACCCGAGCGACTGAAATCCAGGCTTATCGACCTGTATGCCTATAGTTCAGACGCCAGCTTTTATACGCTGGTGCCTCGTGCTGTCGTGTTCCCTGTCAATGTTGAAGAGATCGGACTGCTTTTCCGGCTGGCGAAGAAGCTGGGTGTATCTGTCACGTTCCGGACGGCGGGCACCAGCCTGTCGGGGCAGACTGTCACGGATGGCATCCTCGTGGATGTATCGAAGCATTGGGGGGCCGTCCAGGTGGAAGATAATGGCGCCTATGTCAGGGTTCAGCCGGGGGTGACGGGGGCGGTAGTGAATCATCATCTCCGGAAATATGGGCGTAAGATCGGTCCTGATCCGGCTTCTATCCAGTCCGCCATGATGGGGGGCATCTTATCGAACAATTCCAGCGGGATGTGCTGTGGGGTGGTGGATAATTCCTATCACACGCTGGCGCATATAAAATTTATGCTGTCCAATGGACTGGTATTCGATACAGGTGTGTCCGGAGACTATGCGCGATTTGAGCGGGAGGCGGCGGGTATTTTTAGCGGGCTGGAGCATTTGCGTCGCGGGGTGATGGGAAATACCGCGCTCGTTGCCCGGATCCGGGAGAAATACCGGCGGAAGAATACCGTTGGATATGGGCTCAATGCCTTTGTGGACTTCGAGCATCCTTTGGATATCCTTTCTCACCTGCTGATCGGTGGAGAAGGAACGTTGGGATTTATTGCCGAGGCGGTCTTACGCACCATTCCCGACAAGCCTTTCAAAAGCGCCGCCTTATTGTTCTTCGAGACTCCCCGCGGCGCCTGTGATGCCATTCCCTTGTTAAAAGACTCGGGTGCGGAGGCCCTGGAGTTTATGGACAGAGCCGCCCTTCGCAGCATCGAGCATCTGGCTTCAGCGCCCGCCTTTCTAAAAGAGCTGCCGGACAGGGCCTCCTGCATCCTTTGTGAATACCAGGCGGATAGTAAGGAAGGACTGGCGCTGTTGCTCGATCATGCCGCGCAGCAATTGAATTCGCTGCGGTTGATCAGCCGGACGGCCTTTACGTCCGATGAAAAGGAGCGGGGCAACTATTGGAAACTGCGAAAGGGAATGTATCCTTCCGTGGCGGCGGTGCGGGCAAAGGGCACATCCGTCATGCTGGAAGATATTGCCGTGCCGTTGGATCGCCTGGGCGAGACCATCGAGCTGCTGCAGGAGCTGTTCCGGCAATTCAACTATGCCCATGCCATCGTCTTTGGGCATGCGAAGGATGGGAACCTACATTTTGTCGTCTCGCAATCTGTAGCGACACCCGAGGATATAGCGCTCTTTGCGGCCTTCAACGATGCGTTAGCGGAGCTGATCATCCACCGTTGTCAGGGGGCTTTGAAAGCAGAGCATGGTACGGGACGGCAGGTGGCGCCCTTTGTGGAAGCCGAATGGGGTAGTGAGGCTTATGAGGTGATGAAAACGCTAAAGGCCCTGGTGGACCCGGACAATATCGTCAATCCGGGTGTGATCCTGAATGAGGACAGGCAGTGTCATTTAAAAAATCTCAAATCCCTTCCTGTTGTAGAGGAAGAAGTAGATAAATGTGTGGAGTGCGGGTATTGTGAATTGAGCTGTCCCAGCCGGAACTTTACGTTGACGCCCAGGCAGCGTATTGTCCTGAGGAGGTCGCTGGCCCGGCTGAAGGCGGCGGGGGATGACAGGACTTATCAGGCTATTTTAGGAGACTACCAGTACGACGGCATGGATACTTGTGCCGTGGATGGCATGTGCGCTACCAACTGTCCTGTGGATATCAATACGGGCGAGCTTATCAAGCGGCTGCGGCGGGAGAACCATTCCCGTGGGGCCAACTATCTGGCTTTACAGGTGGCCCGGCGATTTGGGTTTGTAGAGTGGATGGTGAAGTCAGGTCTTTGGAGTGGTCAGCTGGTGAATACAGTGTTTGGAGCGCGGGCTATGAGGAAGATCACTGTCGCGATGCGTAGGCTGGCGCCTTCTTTCCCTTTATGGATGTCGGAGATGACGGGACCGGTATCGATGCGGGTGCAGCAGCCTGCTGCTGCGGGGGCTGTCTACTTTCCCACCTGTCTGACACGGATGATGGGAAGTGACAAAGAGAGGAAAGCATCTATTGCCGAAGTGTTGCTTCGGCTGTCGGATAGGGCAGGGATCGGGCTGGTGGTCCCGGCAGGTCTGAGTGGCAGCTGTTGTGGACAGGCATTTTCGTCTAAGGGTTTTGCGGACGCCTACCGGCTTACGGTTAACCGGACCGTGGAAAAATTGTGGGAATGGAGCCGCCGGGGTGCGCTTCCTGTGGTCATCGATATCAGCTCCTGCAGTTATTCGCTGCATGCCTGCCGTCCCTATCTAACGTCCGACAATCAATTGCTGTTCGATAAGTTGAAGCTGATGGATAGCCTGGAATTTGCGGTGGATATGCTTCTGCCTCGTTTGTCTATCCGGAAGAAGGCTGGCAAGGCTGTATTTCATCCCGTCTGTTCCCTTCACAAGATGAACCTGTATAAAAAGCTGGAAGAGCTGGCGGTCCGGACGGTGGAAGAGCCTGTTATCCCCTTTATGGCCGGCTGTTGCGGGATGGCGGGAGACAGGGGCTTTTATTATCCCGGATTGATCGCATCGGCCTGCAGGGATGAAAGTAATGAGGCGGTCGCGCAGGCGGCGTCGGGCTATTATTCCACGGCACGTACCTGTGAAATGGCTTTATCCGAGGTGTCGGGCAAGACGTACCGAAGCATACTTTATTTATTGGACGAGGTATCAGACGGGAGCGCCGGATAAGAACCGGCCCTTGTAATCCTTTGGTATAAGCCCCGTATGTTTTTTAAAATGGCGGTAAAAGTTGGAAAGATTTTCAAAGCCGCTCTTATAACATATTTCCGAGATACTATGGTTCCCCTCCATCAGCAGCCGGCATGCGTGGCTGATCCTGATCTCCGTGACATAATTGGAGAACGTCTTACGGGTATGATGTTTAAAATACCGGGAGAATGAGGCGGCGCTCATGTTCAGCTTGTCGGCGATCTCCTCGATATAGATCTCGTTCTTGAAATTCTTCAGTATGAACTGGAACACGGTATCGATCTTGTCGGTGTCGCTGGTATTGTTGGCTATAAAGGTCCTGGAGAGGGTGGGTTCCAGGTCCTTGCTGGTGGAGAGGTATACGAGGATCTCCATGAGCTTGATCAGCCTGTTGGCTGGAGGTATGGGTTCCATTTCCTGTAGCTTGGTCCGTACATACTTATTGGCTTTTCCCAGTATTTCCAGGCCCAGCACGGATCTATCGAGGAGGCGGCGGACCAGTTTCATCTCGGGCAGGTCGAAAAAGCTGTCTCCCAAAAAATCATCCGTAAAATGTATAAAGCTGGAACGTGCTATGAGGCCTTTGTTCTGGTAATATTCCTCCGTATTTCTATATAGGTGCGGGATATTGGGCCCGATGAGCATAAGGTCATTTTCCTTTATGAAGTCGACCTTGTCGCCGATGAAGCGGGTGCCTTTGGTCTTGTCGATAAGGACAAGCTCGTATTCCTTGTGAAAATGCCAGGCCTTATCGAAGTAATTGCATTCCCAATTGATATAAATAAAGGAAGAGTCCGGAGATAGCGGAAGCTTATGTAATTGAGGCCTCATGCAGATGAATGCTTTAATCAGAGTGTGTATTCAAATTATCGGAAAAAGGCGAATTGCCCAAAAAAATGGTTAAAAAAGTATACATTTTGAATCGATTAATGGAGAATGGGGATCGAGCTGCTGGTTAAATTTGGATACACCTGTAAGCATAGAAATATGAATGCCAAAACTAACCGGAGAAGATTTATTCAGCTGACCGCTATGTCGGGGGCGGCCCTATGCCTTTCCAATAAATTTATGCATGTGCTGGCTGCGCGACCTACGGCCAGCAAAAACTTTATTCCTATCCGGGCGGCCAGCTGGTGGACGACGCTGGATGATATCTTATGGCCGGAGAAGCCCGTATTGGACAGGATCAAAAGACGGGCGGATGGATTTGCCCGGGCGGGGATCGATACGGCCATCAATTTCGGTTTCCATAACCGATTTGATTTCTCCAATTATTTCGGTCAGCTGCATGGGTATTACGCCAACGTGTGCGAGGAGCTGCATCAGCGGGGTATTCGCTTTATGGATCATTTTTCCTGTAACCATGTCACGCGGCCCAGGAACGAGGCGGACTTTGTGAAGGTGCATGAATTCGAGCGGCTGGCCGTGCTGATGTTCCCGGACCCCATTGCGGCCAGGCATGCACAATATGAGGGACATTTTTACCAGGACCTTTGTGAAGTAGACCTCAGAGATGGCAGCCGGGGGTATGCGAAGCAATATCAATATGAGGCATTCTGCCATAATAACCCGGGATTCCTGGATATGCACCGGAAATACCTGGAAAGGCTGGTAAAGGAAGTGCCTTTTGATGGTATCGAGGTTGATGATATGTGCAGCTACCCCGGTAATACCACCTGTGGCTGTAAATATTGCCGGGAGCGTTTCCGGAGGGATTATGGGCAGGAGATACCGGATTTTTCCGATAAGGCCTTTTTTGGCGATACTACAAAAGATGATATGCTGGAATGGGGGAATTATGAGAACCCTGTGTACCGGGACTGGCTGCGGATGAAGTCGGATTCGGTGAGGGATCATGTTCGTATGATCAAAGAGATGGTAGGGGACAGGCCGCTGATGACCTGTTGTTCGGATACGGGGCCGGTGGTCCTGAACGCCGTGGCGTTGGACCTGGAGAAGATGGCGCCCTACCTGGATTTTTTTATGCTGGAAAATGTTGGGACGAACATCCGGAATGTGGATTGGATACGCATGGATGCGGAGGCGTTGAATCAAAAAGATATTGCTGCCGACAGGGGTGGCGCTCCCGCGATAGCCCTGAGCTATGCGATATCCAGGAAAGGTGCGTATCTGGGTTGGTCGCTGGGTCGGTGGTGGGGTGCAAGCAACTGGAGCAGCACGTTGAATGGGCGATTGCCTGAAGATCCCGCGCATGCATTGGAGATGGAAGATGCTATCAGCCAGCCGAACAACTGGGAGAAGCAACACAGTGATCTGCATTATTGGGAGGGCCATGATCTGGTGGAGGTACGGGTAGTGAATAACCGGCTGTGCCGGTACAATGGCTGGAAAGATGCATCGGGGCATGAGCACTGGCACCGGGCGCAGGCGTGGAGCATGCAGCTGGTAAAGCAAAATGTCGGATACCGGTTTGTTCGCGCAGAGGAGCTGGCTGACGCTTCGATGTTGTTGAAGGAGCGTACTCCCCTGGTCCTGGATGGTGTAGGCTGTGTGTCGGATGCGCAGTTTACCGCTATCGAAGGCTATCTTTCCGGTGGTGGGTTGGCCTGGATGGCATTGCCTTTTGGGACGCATGATGAAAAAGGGTTTGCAAGGAAGACGCCCTTGTCGGAGCGGTTGATAAATGCGCGGCATAAGCACCTGGTGATCGTAGACAGCGCCATAGCTGCTGCGCCGCTGGAAAAGCTGATAGCCGGAGGGAAGTTCAAGCCTGTGCTGAAGCAGGTGAAAGGAGATAACCGGTGGGCCGCCAGGATCAGGATATATGATGGTGTTGGGCCCGTGATCCATTTTATGAATGGAGGGTTGACGGCCGAGCCGGATGAGGTGAAGGATATTTCGGGTATTCCTTTAATGAAGGATATTGTTTCTCTTGTCAAGGATCATGAGCTGGTGTATGAGGTGGATGCCCGCCGGGTGAAATTCTCTCCTTTGGTGTTGATGAGCCCGGAGCTGGAAGGGCAAAAGAAAGAAGTGTCGATCGTGACAGGGAAGGAAGGCAAGGATATTGTCCGGGTGGATATGTCGGGGATCGTTATTTATGGGGTGGGACAGCCGAGGGGGTGATCTGAGCCCGGTGGCCGGACCAGGTAGCTGCCGGCTACTCTTCTCCGCGAATGTCCTTATCTGTCAAAAAGAGCGTGGGATGGCTGGCAAAAAAGGGGATCAGTATCGCGCCCAGGATACCCTCTATCAATTCGAGACCGACCAGCAGACCTCTGAATTCCTCGAGCGTATGATCTGTGCTGCGATCGATGAAGTAAGTGGCCAGAGCCGCCAGCACCATAACCATCAGCACGATCAGGATAAAGAGCGGACGGCCTTTTCTCAAGTGACCGACAAAGAGATAATAAACCCCGCCTGCTACTAAGTTGAATAATGGGAAGACCAAAAAAATGCTGAAAGGCATGACAACGTTGTAGGTGTAAAGATCGACGTCGCCCCGGTAGATGACATTGAATACAAGGATGACTACTGCGATAATTATCCCGGAAAAGAGCCCTGCGAGGAGACCCCTGCCTAAGTTGATGGGTTCGTCGGATAGTTTCATCTTTTTTTGTTAGCTGCTGCAATTCACAGGCCATCCGCTGGTCTGGATTTTGCATACTGCTCCTATTAAACAGCCTAATATGACTACGGAAGCATCCATATTGAACGATGAAGCAGCGATCCGGGCTGTTGAAGAAAGGTTTGTAGCTGCCTTCAACGCGGGAGATATCGACGCGATCATGGAAAATTATATAGCTGACAAAAATCTTGTCATTTTTGACGTCGTGCCGCGGAAGGAATATTATGGCGCAGACACGTATCGCAGGAACTGGGAGGACTTCTTCTCACACTTCAAGGGCACACCGAAAATCACTCTCACTGATCTTGGCATTACCGTGGGCGATCAGGTTGGATTCAGTCATAGCATCCAGCATGTCGCGGGCACAGATAGGGAAGGTCATTCCATCCATCGAACGGTGCGGGTTACCGACGGCTACCGCAAGATCGGCGGCAACTGGCTCATCGCGCTTGAGCATATTTCGGTACCGGTGGATCTGGCTACCGGCAAGGCGAGCCTTTAAGTCACAATTTTGAGCTTTTTAGTCAAGGGGTTGCAAGCGGAAATAGCGAATGTTATAGTTCAAATTTGCTATATGCCCGAGAAAAGAAATGTGCCTATTGAAATGCCAGGTGCTGAATTCAAAGAGATCGGATACCGGCTGATCGACCAGATAGCCGCCTTTATCGATAATATAGACAGGAAGCCGGTGACGACAGACCTGTCTTTTACACAGCTTTCAGCCATTATAGGCCGCAACGCCCTTCCGGAAGATGGAAAGCCGGCGATGGAGATAGTGCGTCGTGCTACTGATGTCCTGCTGAACTATTCACTTTTAAATGGTCATCCCCGATTTTTCGGCTACATCACTTCCTCGGCTGCTCCGATCGGGGCATTGGCGGATCTGCTGGCGGCTGCGGTGAATCCGAATGTCGGCGCCCGGATATTGAGCCCTGTTGCAACGGCGATAGAAAAGCAGGTAGTGAAATGGCTGGGAGCATTTATCGGTCTTCCTGCCTGTTTCGATGGGGTATTGGTGAGTGGAGGCAATATGGCCAATTTTACTGGTTTTTGCGCCGGCATCCATGCAAAGATCCCGGAGCATAAAAGGGAAGGTATTGCGGGCGCCGTTGGTAAGCCGCTGGTGTATTGCTCCAGGGCGACGCATACCTGGATCGAGAAAGCCGTATCATTGTTTGGAATGGGTACTAATTCCATTCGTTGGATACCTACTGACGGCGCCAACAAAATGGACATCGTTGTA